>NZ_NFKZ01000034.1:0-19067 GCF_002160635.1 Lactobacillus gallinarum | reverse complement strand
ATCATGTGTCCAAAGCAGTCACGGCATTGGCTTCATCTCCACTTTACATAGTAAAAGAAAAAGTGTTGAACGACTACTCCGTCGAGTAATCATCCAACACTAGATTAGTATGTTTTGTTACCGGTAACGCATATGTTATTGATAAGAAATACTTTATAATATTAATGAAAGCGAATACAAAAAAGAAAAGGCGAGAACATGAAAACAAGTTTTAATAAATATGGTCGAAAAGATGGCAAAGATCTTTGTGAAATTAGTTTAAAAAATGACAACGGCATGGTTGTTAAGGTACTTAACTATGGTGCAACTCTAGAAAAAGTTTTGCTTAACGACAAGAATATGATTTTGTCATTAAATTCACCAGCTGATTATTCTCAAGAAAGAAATTATTTAGGTGGTACAGTTGGCCGAATTGCCGGTAGAGTCAGAAAAGGTCAATGGAGACATGGTCTTGAAATTCATCAATTGCCAATCAACGAAGGTGAGAATCACATTCATGGCGGAATTGGTACAGATACTGAAGTATGGGATTTTGAACCTTCTTGTGATGAAAACAGTGCACGAGTAGATTTAACGTTATTTGATCCAGATGGTCATAATGATTATCCAGGCAATTTAAAGATTCATGTCAAATATGAATTGGACAATGATGATACTTTGCATTATTCAATTAATGCGGTGAGTGACCAATTAACTATTTTTAATCCGGTAAATCATGTTTACTTTACCTTAGGTGAAAAAGATAATATCAAAGATCTTAAGCTAAAAATGAATGCTGATTATTATTTGCCAGTTGATCACTCTGGAATGCCTGATCGTGGAATGGAAGAAGTTGCTGGCACTGCTTTTGATTTTAGAAAGACTAAGCGTGTAGGGGATGCTTTGGAAGCTGACGATCCTCAAATCAAAGACAGAGGAGGCATGGATCATCCATTTATTTTAAATGGCAATCGGCCTGGCGCTGTTTTAAGTTCAAATGAACGTAAGGTGACCGTGAATACTGATGCGCCATCATTGATTATTTATACTGGTAATGGTTTTGATCATACTGGTAAGTACACTGCTGATTTCGGCCAATATGCGGGAATTACTTGTGAAGCACAAATTCCACCGGCTGAAGGCAGCGATTTAGGGCGCATTACGTTATTACCAAATGAAGAATTCAAGCGGAATGTAAGTTGGAAGTTTGAGTAAAGAGTAATAATAAAAACATCTCTGTTTAGAACTATTCTTAGCAGAGATGTTTTTTGTATATTTTTACTTCTTAATATGAGAATCAGTTCTAACCATTTGTCGATATGCTTTGGGACTAAAGCCAGAATACTTCTTAAACGCTTTAGAAAAGGTAAATTCATCAATATATCCTACTGAAACTGAAATTTCTTGAATGGAGCTTGGAGTATTTTTTAGTCTATTTTTTGCTTTTTCCATTCTGATTTTTATTAAGTATTTTTGTGGGGAAATGTTAAATTCCGCTTTGAAGATGTTATATAAGTGGCTGCGTGAGATATCGATCTTGTTGCATAAAGAGCTAACGGAACAATTATGGTCACTATAATTGTCATTTAAGTAATTGATAGCTAATTTCAATTTGAAATGACTATTGTTTTTAGGTCGCTTCTTTCTAATGGGATATTCTGAATCTAAGTGGTAGAAAGTTTGATATATTAATGACTCAATTAATATATCGTTGATTAAACTAGTTGGCCGATGAAGCGCATCAAATAGTTGGAATAAGCTATTGCAAAAATTAGAATTTTGAACTTGGCGTAAATAATGTTGCGTAGACAGAGAAGATCCAGCGAGCATCGCACCTATTTTTAAGCCGGACAAACCGATCCAGAAATATGTCCAAGGCTCTTTGCTGTCGGCTTTGTAAAAACAAGGAACTCCTTTAGGAAGGATAAAAACATCGCCGGCTTGCAGTTGAATTGCTGGATGGTTAGCTGAGGAGAAAGTTCCTTTTCCTTTAATGATGTAGTGAATGACATAGTTTTGTCTGACGTTATTACCACTAAAAAAATAGTTGGGTAAACAGCTTTCTTTGCCAAAAAACAAAACATTGCTTTCTAGACTAATGTCATTTAGTGTCTTATATTCTCCATCCATAATGACAAATCCTCCAATAAAAAATCATATTTTACATGTCACCATGGATTCTAGCATAGTGTATGAATACTAGCAATACAGCATTTATTTAAGCAAAAATGTCAAAATGTTTAATAAACAAAGTGACAAAGAACATATAAAGCAGACCATGGATTTGCATTAGGGATTAAGTAATAATATTTGTGTAAAGCATGATAGCGCTTACTGATAAAAGGAAAGCTAAATGTGATTTCAGAGGAGTGAGAAATTATGAAAAAGTGGCTAAAAAGATTAGCTGTAACAGGCTTAATAGCTACGATGGCTTTGAGTTTAACAGCTTGTGGTCAAAAAGAAAGTAGTAAATCTGGTAAAAAAGTTACAATAGAGTATTTCAACCAGAAAAAAGAAATGTCAGGTACTTTAAAAGAAATCATCAAAGATTTTGAAAAAAAGAATCCTGATATTCATGTAAAAGAAGTTGACGTGCCAAATGCTGGGACGGTTTTGAAGACAAGAATGTTATCTGGAGATATTCCTGATGTCATTAACATCTACCCGCAGAATATTGATTTTCAAGAATGGGCTAAAGCAGGGTATTTTGAAGATATGACTCATGCCCCATATATCAAGAATATTAAGAATCATTATGCTGATTCATTCAAGATTAACGGCAAGATCTACAATGCACCACTTAGTGCTAATGTTTATGGCTTCTTCTATAACGCAACTGCCTTTAAGAAGTTAGGCATTAAGCCACCAAAGACTTGGGGCGAATTTGAACAGACCGTTAAGAAAATTAAGGCAAGTGGCAAGGCACCATTTGCCATAGCTGGTACCGAACCTTGGACATTGAATGGTTATCACCAATTGTCACTAGCAACTGTTACTGGTGGTGCCAAGCAAGCCAACAAATTGTTAAGATTCTCAGCACCTAACAGTATTAAGGTAAGCAATCCTTATATTCAAAAAGATTTTAATAGATTGAACTTATTACGTGAAAACGCCCAACCAAATTGGCGTGGGGCTAGTTACAATGACGCAGTTGTTTCATTTGCTAATGGCAAGAGCTTGATCATGCCAAATGGTTCCTGGGCATTACCAATGATCAACCAACAAAAGCCTAAATTTGAAGTTAGAACCTTTGCCTTCCCAGCAGCTAAAGCTGGACACGAAATGACTGTTGGTTCAGGCGACTTGGCCTTATCGATTTCATCTAAGAGTAAACATAAGAAAGCTGCCGAAAAGTTTGTGGCTTACATGACAACTCCAGCAGCTATGCAAAAGTACTACAACGTTGACGGAAGTCCAGTAGCCGTTAAAGGCGTAAAGCAAAAGGGGATTGACTCTCAACTTGGCGGTTTATCTACCTTAGCCTTCACCAAGCATGACATGGTATGGCTGGCACAAGATTGGACTAGTGAAAATGACTTCTTCAACTTAACGGCTAGTTACCTCATGACTGGTAATAAGCAGCAAATGGTTAATGATATGAATACCTTCTTTAACCCAATGAAGGCTTCTAACTAGGGGGATTTAAGAAATGAAATCAAAAAGTTTTATTGAAAAACACTGGGGCTGGCTGTTTTTAATCGTCCCATTGATTTTACAAGCAATTTTCTTCTACTTTCCATTAGTACAAGGTGCATTCTACAGCTTCACTAATTGGACTGGTTTAACTTATAACTACAAATTTGTCGGCATTAACAACTATAAGTTGCTATTTATGGATCAAAACTTTGCTAAATCAATTGGTTTTACCGCGATTTTAACCATTTGCTTGATCGTCGGTGAAATTGTAATCGGTATTTTGGTAGCTCGGGCTTTGAACTCCAAGATTAAAGGTCAGACTTTCTTTAGAGCTTGGTTCTTCTTCCCAGCAGTTTTGTCTGGTTTGACAGTTGCCTTGATCTTTAAACAAGTTTTCAACTATGGTTTACCAGCAATTGGTAACGCACTTCATATTGAATGGTTACAAACTAGTTTACTTGGTACTAATACTGGTGCGGTAATTGCAACGATCTTCGTCCTCTTATGGCAAGGCGTAGCGATGCCAATCATTATTTTCTTAGCCGGTTTACAAAGTATTCCAGATGAAATTAAAGAAGCTGCCGAGATGGATGGTGCTAATAATCGTCAAATCTTTTGGAACATTGAATTGCCATATATGCTTCCAAGTATTTCAATGGTCTTTATCTTAGCCTTGAAATCTGGTTTGACTGCTTTTGACCAAATCTTTGCCATGACTGCCGGTGGTCCAAACAACTCAACTACTTCACTAGGTTTGTTAGTTTATAACTACGCATTTAACAACAACTCATTTGGTTATGCGAACGCCATTGCGATTGTTTTGTTCATCTTAATTGCAATTGTTTCATTTATTCAAATTAAGATTTCAAACAAGTATGCCGTTGATTAAAAGGGAGTATCAAAATGGATAAAGAAAATAAAACAAAGAAGTTTTGGGATTATGCCTTATTAGTAGTCGGCGGGATTTTAATCCTCATTCCACTGCTTTACACATTTTTAAGCTCATTCAAGACGACTAAGCAAATTATGAATCATTTCTTTGCTTGGCCAAATCCATGGACCACAGCTAACTTCCAAAGATTGTTTGCTGATGGGGTAATGGGTTACTTCTGGAACTCAATTGTCATTACTGTTTTGTCAATTGTGTTGGTCATGATCTTTGTTCCAATGGCTGCCTACTCAATTGCACGTAACATGTCAAAGCATACCGCCTTTAATTGGATGTATATTTTGTTAATCATCGGTATCTTCGTTCCATTCCAAGTAATCATGATTCCAATTACAGTTATGATGAGTAAACTTGGCATAGCCAATATGTGGGGTTTAATCATTCTTTACTTGACTTATGCTGTGCCACAAACATTATTCCTCTATGTCAGTTACATTAAACAAAGCGTTCCTGAAAGTTTGGACGAAGCCGCTGAAATCGATGGGGCTAACAAGATTACCGCTTACTTCAAGATCATCTTCCCATTATTAAAACCAATGCATGCCACTACTTTAATTATCAACGCAATGTGGTTCTGGAACGACTTCATGCTTCCATTGTTAATTTTGAACAAAGACTCCAAGATGTGGACATTGCCTTTGTTCCAATACAACTACACTGGTCAATACTTCAATGATTATGGTCCAAGTTTTGCATCATATGTAGTAGGTATTATCACAATTACAATTGTTTACTTAATTTTCCAAAAGAACATTATTGCTGGTATGAGTAACGGCGCAGTTAAATAAAAAAGAGAGACGAGGTTTTTAACAATGGTTAAGGTAGATTTAGATCACGTATATAAAAAGTATGATGGCAATGACAAGTATTCAGTAACGGACTTCAATTTACATATCAAAGATGATGAATTCATCGTTTTCGTGGGACCTTCTGGTTGTGGTAAGTCAACCACTTTGAGAATGATCGCTGGACTTGAGGATATTTCAAAAGGCACCTTGAAGATCGGTGGCAAAGTGATGAACGACGTTGCCCCTAAGAATCGTGACATCGCCATGGTTTTCCAGAACTATGCTTTGTATCCGCACATGACGGTTTATGACAATATGGCTTTTGGTTTAAAGCTAAGAAAAGTTTCTAAAGAAGAAATTGATAAAAAAGTTCAAAGAGCTGCCGAAATTTTGGGCTTGAAGGAATACTTAAAACGTAAGCCAGCTGCCTTGTCTGGTGGTCAACGTCAGCGTGTTGCCTTAGGGCGTGCAATTGTCCGGGATGCACCTATTTTCTTAATGGACGAGCCCCTTTCTAACTTGGATGCTAAGCTGCGTGTTACCATGCGTGCTGAAATTGCCAAATTACACCAACAATTAAAGACTACTACTATTTATGTAACTCACGATCAGACCGAAGCTATGACTTTGGCTGATAGAATTGTCATAATTAAGGATGGTATTCAACAACAAGTTGGCACGCCAATGGAAGTTTACAACAAACCAGCTAATGTCTTTGTTGCCGGATTTATTGGTTCACCTGCGATGAATTTCTTCCATGTAATTTTAAAAGACGGTAAGATTGTTGATAAAGAAAATCATGATTTTGAAATTCCAGTACCAGAAGGCAAGCTCAAAGTCTTAAAGGGCAAAGGCTATGACGGCAAAGAATTAATCTTTGGTATTCGTCCAGAAGATGTTCACACTGAAGAAGTTTTCTTAGAAACATATCCTGATAATGTAGTTGAAGCTAATGTTGTCGTTTCAGAATTATTAGGTGCTGAAACTCAACTTTACTGCAAAGTCGGCAACACCGATTTGGTATCAAAAGTTGATCAAAGAGATTATGCCAAACCAGGTGATAAGGTCAAGATGGGCTTTGAAATGAACAAGTCACATTTCTTTGATCCTGAGACTGAAGCAGCTGTTGAAAATTGAGGTTAAAGATGACTAAAAAATTAATTACCTTTGATGAAAAAAATAAAGTTTTTCATCTGCACAATGCGCAAATTTCATATCTTTTGTCAGTTGAAGAGGGCGGTACCCTTTGTCACTTATACTTTGGCAAGAGTATTAAAAGTTATCATGGCGAGTTGCGTTATCCTAGATTAGATCGTGGTTTTTCAGGAAACTTGCCTGGTTCATTAGATCGAACTTTTTCTCGAGATTCGTTGCCACAAGAATATAGTAGTGCAGGCGAAATGGACTTTAGAACACCAGCTACTATAGTGCGGCAGTCAAATGGTTCAAATGCGGTTTTTCTAATTTATGAAGGTTATCAAATTATTCCTGGAAAACCGGAATTAAAAGGATTACCTCATTCATGGGTTAAAGATAAACATGAAGCTGAAACTTTAATTATTACTTTAAAAGACAAATTCAGTGAGCTTAGGTTTGATTTGTTCTATACAATTTATCAAGATCGGCCTGTAATTGTACGTTCTACCAGAATTAGAAATGCTGGTAAAGAGGTCGTAAATGTTGAAAAAATTGCATCAATGCAAATGGACTTTGTTGATCGTGATTTTGACATGATTACTTTACCTGGTGCTCATGCTCATGAAAGACGAGTTGAGCGTAGCAAGGTTAATCAAGGCATTCATGTTTGCTCAAGTATTCGCGGGACCTCGAGCCATCAAATGAATCCCTTTGTCGCGCTAGTTGATCGAGATACAAATGAATTTGTGGGGGATGCATATGGTTTTGCTTTGGTTTATTCAGGTAACCATAAGTTTGAAGTGGAAAAAGATCCATATGCACAAACTAGAATCGCAGTTGGTATTAATGACTACAACTTTACTTGGAAACTTAAAAGTCAAGCAAGTTTTCAAACGCCTGAAGTATTAATGGTTTATTCAGATCAAGGCTTGAATAAGATGAGTCAAGCTTTCCATAGTATAATTCATGATCGTATTATGCGTAGCAAGTATAAAGATCAAGTTCGACCAATTGTAGTGAACAACTGGGAAGCTACTTATTTTGATTTTGATGAAGATAAATTAAAGCCGATCGTTGATAAAGCTAAAGAATTAGGCATTGAAATGTTTGTACTTGATGATGGTTGGTTTGGCCATCGTGATGACGACAATTCTTCATTAGGTGATTGGCAAGTATTTAAAAAGAAGTTCCCTCATGGACTAGATCATTTTGCGGATTATGTTCACAAAGAAGGACTCAAATTCGGCTTGTGGTTTGAACCAGAAATGATCTCGATTGATTCGGACTTGTATCAAAAGCATCCCGATTACTTAATGCATGTTCCTGGTAGAACTCCAAGTCCAGCTCGTAATCAATACTTGCTTGATCTTGGTCGAGCAGAAGTACGTAATAATATTTTTGCACAGATGAAAAGAATTCTTGATTCAGGCAAGATTGATTATATTAAGTGGGATATGAATCGTCATCTTTCTGATATTTATCAAGCTGATTTGCCAGCAGATGAACAAGGCGAAGTATACCATCGCTATGTTTTAGGCTTGTATGATTTACTAGAAAAAATTGTTGATCGTTATCCTGATCTATTAATTGAAGGTTGTTCAGGTGGTGGCGGCCGCTTTGATGCGGGGATGGCTTACTATAATCCACAAATTTGGGCTAGTGATGATAGTGATGCTATTGATCGTTTAAGCATCCAATACGGTACTAGTTTGGTATATCCGCAATCAATGATGACTTCTCATGTTTCAGTTAGTCCTAATGAACAAAATGGACGTATCACTCCATTTAAGACACGCGGTATTGTGGCTATGTGGGGTGATCTAGGCTACGAACTTGATCTGACCAAATTAAGCGTAACTGATCAAAAAGCAGTTGCTAAGCAAGTTGCTGAATATAAGAAAATTAGAAAAGTTACGCAATTTGGTAAATTCTATCGTTTGAAATCTGCTCAAACCAGCAACCAATGTGCTTGGGAAACAGTTTCACCTGATAAAAACGAAGTAATTTTATCAACGGTAAAAGTGATGGCAAGTGCACAACCATATTTCACTAAGACTAAACTAGTTGGTCTTGATCCTGATAAACAATATGAAGATCAAGCAAGTCATAAGGTATATGGCGGCGATGAATTGATGAACCTGGGAATTTATGACCAAGTTGAACAGGGCGATTTTATGGCTTACATGTATCATTTCAAAGCGGTAGACTAGGAGGAATTTTATGCCAATCAAAAACAAAGTCATGCTAATTACTTATCCAGATAGCTTGGGTAAAAATTTAACAGAATTAAACGAAGTTTTAGAAAATGACTTAAAAGGTGCAGTTGGTGGCATTCACTTGTTGCCATTCTTTCCCTCAACTGGTGACCGCGGTTTTGCGCCAACTGATTACACTACAGTAGACCCTAAGTTTGGTGATTGGGCTCAGGTTGAAGCATTAGGTGAAAAATATTACTTGATGTTTGACTTCATGATTAACCATATTTCTAGACAATCTAAATATTATCAGGATTTTCAAGAGCACAAAGACAAAAGTCCATATGCCAAGCTGTTTCTTAGCTGGGACAAGTTTTGGCCTGAAGGCCGTCCTACTCAAGCTGATGTTGATTTAATTTATAAGCGTAAGGACCGTGCGCCTTATCAGGAAATAACCTTTGCCGATGGTACCAAAGAGAAGTTATGGAACACTTTTGGACCTGAACAAATTGATTTGGATGTTCGTCAAAAAGTAACTCAAAAGTTTATCAAAGATACTTTGATTAGCCTAATTAAACATGGGGCAGATATTATTCGCTTAGATGCCTTTGCTTATGCAGTTAAGAAACTTGATACCAATGATTTCTTCGTTGAACCAGAAATCTGGGACTTATTGAAGCAAGTTCAAGACGATATTGCAGACGAGGGTGCAACCATTTTACCGGAAATTCATGAGCATTATTCAATGCCATTCAAGATTGCTAAGCATGGCTACTTTATCTATGATTTTGCCTTGCCAATGGTAACTTTGTATTCACTGTATTCTGGCAAGAGCAATCGTCTTGCTGCCTGGCTTAAGAAATGCCCGATGAAGCAATTTACAACTTTGGATACCCATGACGGCATTGGTGTGGTTGATGCGCGTGATATCCTTTCTCCTGAGGAGATCGACTATACCAGTCAAGAGCTATATAAAGTTGGTGCCAACGTTAAGAAGAAGTATTCTAGTGCTGAATATCATAACTTAGACATTTATCAAATCAATACTACGTTTTATTCAGCTCTTGGTGATGATGATCAAAAGTACTTCATGGCACGACTCTTGCAAGTCTTTGCACCAGGCATTCCACAAGTTTATTATGTAGGGATGCTAGCTGGCAAGAATGATATTAAATTGCTGGAAGAAACTAAAGAAGGTAGAAATATCAACCGTCATTATTACAGCAAAGCAGAGATTGAAAAAGAAATTCAACGTCCGGTTGTTGCCTCATTACTCAAGCTCTTCACTTTTAGAAATACAGAAGCTGCATTTGACTTGAATGGCTCAATTGATATTTCTACTCCTAATGAAAATGAAATTCGAATCGTCCGTATGAATAAAGAACAAACTAGAAAAGCTGAACTAGTTGCAAACTTGAAAGATTTAACTTATCAAGTGCTAGTGAATGGTGAACAGATAAAATTCTAAACCCTTTCTCTTACTCTCTCTCAATTTAAAAAGCATATGTCGATAATTATTCGATGTATGCTTTTTCATTTGTAATCTTAATTCCTTAGTAATTGTTCCTTCAAAGAAAAGTCAAATTTCATTGTTATGATGAATATAGGAAGAAGGAATAAATGTTGAATATTTACGGAGAATATACCCCTGCTTTAGATAAATTGCTTAAACAAATGACGGAGCAATTTACTACTTTAAATCAAAATTATGAAAAAAAGTATCACGAAAGACTTTATGAACACTTGCGTGGTCGAGTTAAAAGCGAAAAGAGCATGGAAGATAAATGCCAACGGAAGGGATTACCACTTACGCCCAATTCTGCCTTAAGGGAAAATCGAGATAGCGTTGGTTTACGTATCGTCTGCAATTTTGTCGATGATATCTACACTTGCATTGCAGCCATTAAAAAATGGGACAACGTTAGTGTAGTGAAAGAAAAAGATTATATTACTAATGCTAAACCTAATGGTTATCGTTCTTATCATATGATTTTAGATGTAATGGTTCCCGAGCAAGATGTCGATGGTAATATTCCAGGACATTATTTTGTCGAAGTACAATTAAGAACAATTGCCATGGATACTTGGGCAAGCTTAGAGCATGAAATGAAGTATAAACATCAAATCAAGAATCCAGAAATGATTGGTAAAGAACTGAAAAGAGTTGCTGATGAATTGGCATCTTGTGACATTAGTATGCAAACCATCAGACAATTGATTAGAGAAGGGGATTGATTATTTAATGAAGATTTTAGTCGCAGAAGATGAACCACAACTACTCAGAGTATTAACTGTTGCCATGCAAAAGGCAGGTTATGAAGTTGATCCTGTCGATAATGGCTTAAAAGCCGTTGAACACACTAAGGAAAATTCATATGATGTCATTATCTTGGACATTATGATGCCGGTAATGGATGGAATTACCGCTTTAAAAAAAATTAGAAAAAGTGGTGATAAGTCATATATTTTAATGCTTACCGCAAAGTCAGAAATTGATGATCGAGTAACTGGCCTTGATAGTGGGGCAGACGATTATATAACTAAACCATTCTCATTAAAAGAATTGCTGGCTAGACTGCGTTCAAAGGAGAGAAGAGAGGATGACTTTACTCCTAATGAAGTAAGCGTTGGTGATGTTACTCTGAATGTGTCTGAACAAGAATTAGTGAGTCATAATTCCATTCGGTTAAATGGACAAGAAACGCAGTTGATGGATTACTTTATTTTGAATGAAGGAAAAGAATTATCGACTGAAGAATTACTTAGCCATGTATGGCGCAATGACGAAGATGCAAACAGCGACATAGTTTGGATATATGTCTCCTATTTAAGACAAAAATTGCAATCAATTCAAAGTTCTGTGAAGATTAACGGAATAAAAGATGGTAATTATAGCTTAGTTAAGTAGGTGATAAGATGATTCAAAAATTTCGCTGGAAATTTATTGGTGCTTCTGTCGCTGCTTTATTGATAGTTTTGTTAATTACACTAGGTAGTTTGGTAGGAATTACTCGTATTCAAAATCAAAATGAAATTAATCGAGTTTTGACCGCTTTAGTAAAAAATGAGGGTCATCTTTCACCGCATAATGCACAGCCGGCTTTTGGCAATCAGGATGACTTAATTAATCGGAATTTTTTAGCGGGAAAATATAATCCTGAAGCTGTTTATCAATATCGCTATTTTGCCGTAACAGTTGATGCTAGCCATCAAGTTAAGGTTATTAATAACAATAACGTTTATAAGATTAAAAATACTGAAATTGCTGATATTACTTGCAGAACATTGGCTGAACATAATAAGCAAGGAAATATTAAGGCGGGACAAAATCAGTATGCTTATAGAGTTACCAAAGATTCAGCTGGTCAAACTTTAATCGTCTTTTTAAATGAGACCTTAATTTATAATCGTTTTTGGTTGATGTTCAGAGTGGCAGTGGTTTTAGGAATTGGCGCATTAATTGTATTCGCATTAGTGCTAATCTTAGTTTCTCGCAGAGCAATTAAGCCGATTATTGATACATATCACAAGCAGCAGGAATTTATTACTAATGCGGGGCATGAGCTGAAGACACCTTTAGCGGTGATTTCTGCTAATGCCGAAATGGAAGAAATGTTAGGTAATGATTCGGAATGGAATCAAAGTACCAAAGAACAGGTTGATAAGCTAACTAAATTAGTTAATCGATTAATTTCATTAGCTAGAGCGGGTGAAATGGGAGAATTAACTTTAAGTAAAGTTAATTTCTCAAAAATTGTTGAACAATCAACTCAAGATTTTAAATCGATCATGAAAAAGAATGACCTGACATATCAGGTTTCTATTCGTGAAGGATTAAATGTAATTGCTGAAAAGCATTCATTGGCAGAAATCATTAATATTTTACTTGATAATGCTAGAAAATATTGTGATCCACATGGCAGAATTAGAGTGGAATTATCCAAGAGTCCTTTGAGCAAGAATGCTGTTTTGCGTATCAGCAATACTTATAAAGAAGGCAAAAACAAAAATTATACTCACTTTTTTGAAAGATTTTATCGAGAAGATGAATCGCATAATTCTAAAAAAGGCGGCTTTGGCATCGGTCTCGCGATGGCACGCGAGTTAGTACAGGCTTTTCGTGGCAAGATCTCAGTTGGCTACAAGGGCGAAGACATTGTTTTTACCGTTAGTCTTAAAATAGTCAAATAGTTTCTTGATAGTTGTATAATAAAAATAGAAATCGAGGGACTGATTTGACTAAGAGAAAATCTATTTATAGCAAAGATGTTGTCTTAGTAATGGCAGCATCTTTTTTCTTTATGTTTAGCACGATGTTTGTTAACCCACTGATTAATGGGTACGCTAAAAAATTAGGAGCCAGCAGTGCCTTTGCCGGCGTGATTGTTGGGATTATGAGTATAGCGGCCATGTTTTTACGCCCTGTTGCAGGTAACTTAACTGATAAATTTTCAAAGTATCGTTTGTCTTTAATTGGCGGTGTTTTGATCTTGATTGGCGTGTTAGGCTATATTTTTACGCCATCAAGTGGACTGTTGTTATTATTTAGACTAATCAACGGAACGGGCTATGTTCTGTGTACTGTTTGCATGACAACCTGGCTAGCATTTTTAGTACCGCGTCAACACGTAGGTGAAGCGATGGGCTTTTACGGTTTAATGAATGCACTAGCTATGGCATTAGCACCAGCGCTTTCAATTAATATTTATCAAAAAATTGGTTATCGTGAAAGTTTAATTGCTGCAGCGATTGCGGCCTTTTTGATGATTGTGGCGATTCAGTTTGTTGGCAATCATGCTTTGCCACTTAAGAAAAAAGGACAGACGCAGAAAAAGCACTTTAAGATTATACAGATGAACGTTTTGCCAGTCGCAATTTTAACCACGTTATTTGGGATGCCTTATTTTATTACGCAGGCTGATATTGTGACTTATGTTGAACAGCGTCATTTAACTGTCGCTGTTGGTAGTTACTTTTTGATTTATGCGTTAGTCTTATTAGTAATCAGAATAGGTTTAAAGCGGTATTTTGATACTGTTCGTTTTGGTGTGTGGTTCTGGCTTAGTCTGGTGTCTACTGCAGCTTATATCTTTTTATTGGCAGTGATGAATAATAACTGGCAAATGGCCTTAGCTGCTGCTGGAATGGCGTTGGGCTATGGTATTATTTATTCCGTTTTGCAGTCTACGGCATTATTGCTTGCCCCCATTGAGGAGCAAGGTTTAGCCAGTTCTACTTTTTACTTGGGATTGGACGTTGCAATGTCCTTTGGCCCGATGATTAGTGGGGTAGTTGACAGCGTATTGCCGGTTAAATATTTTTATTGGGTTGATTTGGTATTGGTACCTCTGATGTTAGTAGTTTACTTTATTTGGCGCAAGCGACTTAATGGAGCAATTGATCACCATTAACAGAGAAAGGAAAATATTATGAGTGACTATTTAGTAAAATCTAAACTTGAAGATACAGAATGGCAGATTAAGAGTGATGCTCGTGACCATAGCTTTATTTGTGATGTAAGTGATGATAAGCACAATGCAGGACCTAATCCAGTTGAATATTTGTGCGGCAGCGTTAATTCTTGCATTGAAATATCTGCAGGAATGATTAATAAAATCCATCATCTTGGTATTAAAAATCTTCGTATTGAAAATCAAGCTAAAACAGAAAAATTAGACCATGGCAAATCTGTGGTTACTGAAATGAAGATTAAGGTTTTCTTTGATTCAGATATGACTAGAGCTGAAAAAGAAGAATTTTTAGCCCATAGCTTGCACGTATCTACGGTATATCAAACCCTTAAAGAAGCAATTAAGATTTATGTTGAGCTGGGATAGGGATGAATTTTGATGTCAATTTTTGATGAAGCAATTGTACTAAATGATGGTAGCTTAATACCTAAAGTTGGTGTGCAGGTTGATAATGATCAAACTTTTAATGAAGCCGTGGCAGCAGGATTTCGATTGATTGAACAGACTGCTGATCAAAAAATGCACATGCGAAAAAAGTTACCACAGCTCTTTTTGGAAACTGTGATTTCAGAGGATGTAAAGACCCGTGAGGAATTACGCAATTATTTTGCTACAGTTAGGGCTAATTTAATTAACAGCCGTCCCGATCTTTGCTTATTAAAATTGAGTGATGATCAAAAACGTAATCAGGAAATTTGGCATGAATTGGAAGAAGCAAAGTGTAAAGGCTGGGTTAAGTGTTTAGGCGTTGCCGACGCAACTACTGATAGTTTAGGTGAATTGCTTAAAGAAAAAGTTAAGCCAGTAGTAATGCAATTAAACTACGAAGATCCAGTATTAATTAATCTAGCTCGTGAGCATAAAATGCAAGTTGAGATTTCGATTAGAGAAGATATTGATGCTTTAGCAGAAATCGCAACTAAATATAAAGTTAGTGTCATAGACTTGGTTATTAGTTACTTTAACCAAAAGAGAATTATTCCATTGATTGAAGCAGATGCGATGAAGGAACAACCTAAAGCAGATATTAAAATTCAAGCAGAAGATATGGAAATAATCGGACAATTATTTGCTAGTAATTAAGATGTAAATATAGTTGGATTTGTATTTTGATGAATAATAATGAATGTTATAATGAAACTATAAGAGTTTAAGTTAGGAGATTAATATGAAAACTAAAAAATTATTTACTTCATTAGCTGCAGCTGTGATGCTTTCAACTAGCTTAGCTGGTAGCGGTGCTGTATTAAGTCAAACTGCACATGCCGCTGATACAACTCAAACTGCAAGTACCAATGCACAAGCCCAAAAGGGCACTATTAGCGTTAAGCGTAGATCAGTAGCTGTTACTGTTAATAGTGATAAGCCAACTCTTTTAGCTGTTACAAAAGATGGTAAGACTAAGCCAGTAGCTTCAACTTATACTAAGGGTCAAGCTATTCAAGTATATTATTCAGTACCATTTACAGCAACTGCTCAAGGTTCAGAAGGTCAACAACTATCTGCATATTACGTTGATTCTCAAACAGTTGATGGTCAAAGCGCCATGATCTTTATTCCAGCAAGTGAAGTAACTGCTTCAACTAAAGTTCCAACTCAAGATGAATGGGTAAAGCAAGCTGAAAGCGATGCTAAAGCAATCCAAGATGCTTACAATAACAGAGATTTAAAGTACATCGTTGTAACTCCTAAGTCAAAGAAGGGTGCAAAGATTTACTACGCTTACAAGAAGACTAAGAAGTCCAAGAAGATCTACTTCAAAGCTTCTAAGAAGAAGATCAAGAAGGGTAAGAAGTTTAAGTCATCAATGATCGTTAAGCATGGTAAGACTAGATATGTTTATATTGGCAAGAAGCGCTATGTAAAGCAAAGTGCTGTTAAGTTAGTTAGTGCTAAATATGCACCAGTTAAGTTATCAGATGATCTTAAGAGCTTAATCGTAGAAAACTAAAATTAAACACGAAATAACAAAAAGTCGAGATTCGTTCATGAATCCCGGCTTTTTTGTATTGAGTAATGAAATTATTTTCTTAAAATAGATAACTGGGATTATTAGTGGAGGGATATTTAATGAAGAAATTAAAAGTATTCATCATTATGAGTTTAATGATGATTTTTTTAGTTAAACCAAGAACGGTTTTAGCTAAAAGTTTAGATTCATTTCAACCTAAGATGATTAATGAAAATAGTAATTATCGAATTTATCAAAAATTAACGCGTAAGGGTCCAGCAGGAAGTATGGGTCTGGCACGTACCTTTAAATATGGCAATTTTCAAGCAAATGCTGTGAGAAAAGTTGGAAAGTCAAAGTATTATTACGTTTGGATTGATGGTCACAAAGCTGGCTGGCTTAATCAACGAGCATTCTTGAGAGATAAAATTGACGTTGCCAAAAATGTTAGTTTAGTTAAGAATTCACATTATAGTTTTCCTACAAGGGATGCAATTAACTTCGCTACAGACTCAACAGGAACCGTGATAGATCTTGATAAAGTTAAGGCATCGCAAGATGAAGTGTTATCTAACGATGCTGGTAAGCATAAAATAAAGTTTTCTTATGGTAAAGCTCGTGCACATACAGTAGTTGAGGTAAGAAGTAATGCTCATGAAGGCGTTGCTAAGGCCAATAAAACGGAGCAAGCGGGAAAAGCTGCAAGCAGCTGGTTTAAGCATTACAAAACTTCCGGCAATTGGGGCAAAGGAGCAAGTTATGCACCAGAAACCAAGCCACACGTTTTAAAAAGCAAGCCTTTTAGATTAAAGACATATTTCTATCAACCTGCAACTTTAAGCCAAGATGGCGAAAAAATTGGGGTGGTAGGTCCTGTGCCTGAAGGTGTAACTATTTCAAATGGTTCAATGTATGCGACGATGTATGAATCACCACATAATACCCGTGCACATATTGTGGCCTATAAGTTTAATCACGTCCCTAATCGCTATGTCATGCAAAAGTTGCCATGGCTTCCTTGGGCAGAATTCACGCGATTAGCTTCCGAGGTCAAAGTTAGTCCTAATATTAAGTTAGGGCATGGTCAAGCATTTGGTGCTACAGATAGGTATATTTATGCAATTGCTAATGACCATTTGCTTCGTCATAGCGTTCAGTCTGAAGAAATTATGCAAATTAGTAAAAAAGATTTGCGAATTAAACGAATTTGGACTTTCAAGATTTGGAATAAATCAGCTAAGGATGGTCGCTATGTTCATAACGCTGTCTTTGTAAATGATAAAAAATTTATTGCAGTCTATCATAGTGCAACCGAGCACCGCTTCGAATATTGGGAGGTAGCTCGCCGCGGCAACAGTTGGCATCCCGTTGAGATCGGTGCAACTAAAGGTGAATTTATGCGTAATAATTCGCCAGTACAAGGTATCGCATGTGATAAAAAGAGAAAGCAAATTTATCTTGCCTTCAATGATTATTTATTTAAAACAAATCGTGCTGGTAAAGTACTAACTAGTGGACATTTTCATACCGGTCGCGAATTTGAGGGGATTTGTGTCAATGATTCGTACTTATATGCGGAATTAGCACAAAGACCAGAATTATTACGTCAAAAAATTAAATAGGATATAACAGCTTCTTTTGAATTTATATTTATAAAAGTTCATAATAGTAAATGTTTGTTTAAAAAAGGAGTTGTTTTTTATTTATGGAGCAAGATAATCACGTCAAGATTAAGCTAGGAAGCTTAGTTTTGATGATTTTCTCTTCTATTTTTGGATTTAGTAATTCGCTAACAGCCTTTTATCAGATGGGGTACGCAAGTATTATCTGGTATATTGTGACTGCCATTTTATTCTTTTTGCCATCTGCATTAATTTTTGCGGAATATGGTGCTGCATTTAAAGGAATAAAAGGAGGAATCTTTTCTTGGCTTGAAGGATCAACTAATGAAAAAGTAGCATTTATCGGAACGTTCATTTGGCTTTCAGCCTGGGTTGTGTGGCTAGTTTCATCCACGCAGTTCTTCTTAGTATCTGTCTCAACGGCCGTATTTGGTCATGATACAACGCAAAGCTGGCATCTAGGGGCTCTATCTTCGACTCAATTATTGGGAATTTTGGAAGTTATTTTCTTAGCTGTAGTAACTTTTTGTGCAGCAAAGGGAATTGATAAAATAAAGACGATCAATAATATTGGTGGGATCTTTACTTTGGCAATTGCTATTGGCTTTACTGTTGTTTCATTGTTTGTATTCATTTTGAATCATGGACAATTAGCTGAACCAGTTACTGCACAAAATTTGGTACATTCACCTAATCCATCATTCCAATCACCAATTGCGGTTGTTTCATTTATCGTCTATGCATTGTTTGCTTATGGCGGTTTGGAAACAACCTCAGGGGTAATTGATTCTGTCGATAAACCAGAAAAGACTTATCCAAAAGGTTTAATCATTGCCATGGTGATGATGACTGCACTTTATGTGGCTAACATCTTCATGTGTGGTGTGGCTGTTAACTGGAATAAAGAACTCGGTGTCAAGGGCGTTGATTTGGCTAATGTGGAATACGTTTTGATCCTGAATTGTCAAATTAAGTGCAACAGTTAGGCTATGAAGAAATGTATTGCTTGAAGAGTTCTTCTGCTGTCTGATATTGGAGGATTCGGCGATGTTTGTGGTTAATGGCATTGGTTGCCTGTTCAACATAAGCCTTTGTTTTGTCTTTCATACTCTTGCCCTTAGGGAAGAATTGACGCAAAAGACCATTGCAGTTCTCATTGGTGCCCCTTTCCCATGGAGAATATGGATGAGCGAAGTAGATCTGGCAGCCTTTGATCTTGGTCATATCCGCAAACTCAGAGCCATTGTCAAACGTGATCGATTTAAACCAGGCAGGATGTCTGTCAATCTCATTTTGAAGCAGCCTTTGGCATGTGCTTGCCCGATAGTCAGGAATCTTG
>NZ_NFKZ01000033.1:0-20027 GCF_002160635.1 Lactobacillus gallinarum | reverse complement strand
TAAGTAGAAACACGACCATAGAGAATAGTCTGACGAGGAGTATGTTTATTTTTAAACAACCAAACCGAATCATCGTCAAACTCAAATTGACCTGTTGGCTTTTGAACAGCTTTAATAAAACCTTTTTCACGATAACGCTTCAAAGTTGAGCGGCTAATTTGAAGTATTTCCATTACTTGATTAGCTTTCATAGTTTCACCTCCTCGTATTATATAAATTAAATCTGTGTTGATTGTCTTTTTAGTTTGTTTATTCGATCATCAGATGCTAGTCTCTAATTGTCATTGACCTTGGTCAATTGGTATAGGTTTTCACCTCCTGTAGCTTGACTACTTTGTAAGTCTGCCGCCCAAGCAGTTTTGCTAATGACTTACTCACATGCTGTATTGATTCTGGCTATTACTGATTCAGAGCAGTTTCAGTCGCAGCTTTTTAGCTTGAACCTGTGAATACTTATATTTTGCGAGACTGTCTTAGAAACTGTAATTAGGGGCTAACATGTGATGATCGATCTATGACCAAATATTTGTTAGAAAGGAGGCCATTCTCAATGAAACTTTTTATAGGAATTGACGTCAGTTCTAAAGACTTGCAAGTCGCTATTACTGACTCAGAAAATCATCAAAAACCTTTGCTTAACCAATCTTTTTCTAATGATCTGACTGGCGCTAATAAGGTCAAAAAGCTAATTCTCCAACTTGCTAAACAGAATAGCTATGACAAGGTAATTATCGGCATGGAGGCTACTTCAATTTATAGCTTTCATCCAGCCTATTTCTTTGCCAATGATGAGGACTTGCAAAAGCTTAATCTTGAAACTGATGTCGTTAATCCCAAAAATACTAAACGATTTCATGACGTTTACGAAGAAAATAAGAATGATCCTATTGATGCCTATTACATCGCGGAATACTTACGCTTTGGCAAGTATCACGTCACTATCGCTCGACAAGAGGAATACTTAGCTCTCCAGCGTCTAACCAGAACCAGATATGAAATCACGTCTTCCCTGGCCAGAGCTAAGCAGCACTTCATTGAAGCCCTTTACTATCGTCTAAACAAACTGGTTACCGTTGACAAGGAAAATATTAAAACTTCTATCTTTGGCGCAACAATGCTGTCTATTGTGACTGATAGTAAAACCATCGATGAAATCACTGAGATGCCAATCGAGGATTTAATTGATTACCTTCAGACTAAGGGACGCGGCCGCTTCTCTGATCCAGAAGATTTAGCTAAAGCAATCAGGAAAGCCGTCAGAGGATCCTATCGTTTAGGTAAAGTCATGAAAGACTCAATTGATGCAGTATTATCTGTTTACTATACCGAGATTAAAACCAATCAGAAATTGATTAAAAATTTAGATAAAGCAATTACAGACATCGTTCAAGCGCTCCCTGAAGAGAGAATACTGCAGTCTATTCCGGGAATTGGACCAGTTTACTCTGCTGGCATCATCGCTGAAATTGGTAGTATTGATCGGTTCGATACTGAAGCTCAGCTGGCTAAATACGCCGGCCTAGCTTGGCGTCAAAAGCAGTCTAGTGATTTTGACAGCGAACACAAGCCAATGACCAAAAACGGCAATCATTATCTAAGATATTATTTGGTTGAAGCTGCCAACCTAATTAGATTAAGAGATCCCGTTTTTCGGAAGTACTATCAAAAGAAGTACGATGAAGCTTTCTATTCCCCGCATAAACGTGCTTGCGTCCTTTGCGCAAGAAAACTAGTTAGGACCATTTTCACTCTGCTCAAAAATGGTCAAATCTATCAAACACCGAGGTGATCAATTGGTCTAAAACATTTTTGGAGGAGTAAATAATAGTTATTAAAAACCCTTGAAATAGGGCCTAGTTTCATGCACGCAAATTTTGGCTTTAACACAAACTAATTAAAAATAAAATTTACAATTTACATTGACTTATCACCACATGACTTAACTAATATTATATCATATGTATTCAATAAATAGGCGAAAAGAAAATAAAAAGATCATATTATTACATCAAGACTAATAATATGATCTAATTTAGTTAATTATTTCTTACTATACCCTAATGACCTTTTTTGATCTATCAGCTGACGTCAACTTTCATCTGGTAAAAAGCCGTGTTCGACAATCAATAACTGGCGTGCCATCGTCTCAACCACGGACTGCAGATCTTCAAACTTGCGATAATGGCCACTGGCAATGAGTCTGGTGGTGACCGCCGTTTGTTGGGCGATTAAGGCAGAAACGACACCGAAAACGTCATCGACTGACAGGCCCTCACGACGAGGCAGCTGTTCAATTTTCTCGCGAAAAATGCGATCGGTTTCAGCGGATATGGCAGTTGTTTCTTGCTGCACTTGTTGTCGCAACGGTTCGGGAAAATGCGGTAAATCAGCATAGGCTTGCATCATCAAGCGGTATTCAGCTGGGAATTTGAATTGTAGTTTCAACTCATACTTAACTGCAGTGGTCATCATGGCAGCCAAGCCAGGGGCATTCTGCCACTTTTTAGGGTCCATGTGATCATAAATTCGATGATGGGCATATTTGAAAGCGTCAAGATACAGCGCTTGTTTATTGCCAAAATAATGGAAGAGCAAGCCCTTAGATACTTGTGCTTGGTTGGCAATCTGATCGGTTTTGCTCTTGATGAAGCCTTGCTGGCCGAAAATTTCCGTCGCTGTTTTGAGGATTCGGGTGACCTTTTCAGGATCTGTCACAACATTTTTCATAGGCTCAAATCCTGACGGCGATAACCAGCAATGCCAAGAATAAATAATACTATAGCGCTAACAACCATCACGATTAGCCATGTTTGATCAACGTTTTCAACCGGTACATTGGCAATCCAGCCAAAAGGTGTGAAGTTGCCTGCGTGTTTTGGCAAATCAAACAATCCCCGGAAAATTTGAACGATCAGACCGGCTCCCATATACAGCCAGAATAGACTGCTTAAGCGTGGCCACAGACCGACTAGTGCGATGCCAAGGGCGATAAACGATATCACAGCCGGAACGCTAGCCACGAATAGGCGACCGAGGTACTTGAGCGGCAACGGGTGACTGAGAACAGTGTTCCCAGTGAAGAACAAGGCCAGCAGCCCAGCAGAAAGGACGAACACGCCTGCCAGCAGACCAAAGCAATAGTAGCTGACACTGATCGTGGTTCGCGTTGGCTTTTCGGCATGAATGACGCTCAAGTAACCAAGGTTGTCATCGCGTTTGAGTCGGAATGCCACTTGGACGCCAGCAGTCACGGCTAATGCGACGAAAATGCCGAGATACATGCCTAAGAATGACAGGACCATGGTCTGATTGGCAGCGTTGATTTGGCCAACATCTAGTATTTTACGATAAAGCGGATTCGTTTTAAGAATGTCGCCAACGCCGCCGAGCACACTACCCATGACGCCGCCAAACACCACGGCGCCGATTAACCACCCAGCAAATAATCCGCGCTCAGTTCGCCACAGTAAGGCAGGGATCGAGCGAAGCCAGCCGGCAGCTTTGGCTCGGCCGGTGCGTTCAGCAATAATCCCGGCGCCCAGATCGCGGTTGCGGGCAATCATGGTGGCGCTGGCCGCAAGCAGAATGCTGACCAGTAAGGCCAAACCTAAAGCCCAGACGTTGTTATCAGTATAGAAGTTTGCTTTTTCGAACCAACCAATTGGTGATAACCACGTCAGATTTTGATGCTGGATATCGGTGACCAGCCGAACCAAATAAGCGGCAGTCAGCACCATGTAGCTCAACATATTGGCTGTACGTGTGTTATTGGTTAGTTGCGCGAATAGCAACGCAATGGCTCCGAATAGCAAGTTGGCGATCACCATCCCCAGTGAAAACAGGAAGTCACCGTACAAGTCAGTACCACCCATGTTGACAGCGGCCAACGAGACAAAATAGAGGATACCCATTATGGCACTGTCGATGAGAAGCTCAAGCGAAGCGGCGGTGATGGCAGCCGTTCGCCCAACATTGCGAGCGCGAACCATTTCGAGCAAGCCACTTTCTTCTTGACCGCGGGTGTTGCGAATCATCAGCGGCATAACCCATAAGGCCTGCAAAATAATCATGAAGACGACCATCACACCAGCAAACACAATCGCTGTGTTATACGTGTCCACCTTTGGCATCGCGCCAAACATTGCCGCCATGCCCGGCGCTTGCAGCATTTTGACAATCTCTTTAGAGCCCGAGGCCCCGCCTGCAAAGTCTGCTTCCAATTTGCCAGCACCACTGGCAATCATCATGATCAAAATGACAAGCCAGATGAGTGAAAATTTTAGATTTTGTTTGAGGTTTGCCCGAAGCAGATAACCTGCGTTCCGATTACTGTGCCGCATGAGTCTCACCTTGCTTTCCATAATAACGCAGGAATAAATCTTCCAGCGTTGGCGGCGTTGATTGCATGTCGACCACGGTGTTGGCGGCCAGTGTGGTCATGATGGTGCCAAGCGCGTCTCGATCAGCGGTGAAAACCGCCTTGGTGTGCTCGGAATCGCGATAAGTGAGGTCGTGAACGCCAGCTTGCTTTGCCAAAGCAGTCATTGGGGTAGCGGTGGTGACTTCAATTTTGATCCGCGATAGATGCCGTAATTGATCAAGATTGCCGCTCTCAATCACACTACCATCACGGATGATAACAATTGAATCACACATTCGCTCGACTTCGGACAAAATGTGGCTTGATAGCAGCACACTTTTACCGGCTCTTTTCAGTTTTAAAACTTCTTGCTGGAAAGTCTGTTCATTTAATGGATCAAGCCCAGAAGTGGGTTCATCAAAAATATACAAATCGGCATCTTGCGAAAACGCAGCAATTAACGCTACTTTTTGACGATTGCCTTTTGAATAGGTACGAGCTTTTTTCTTCGGATCAAATTCAAAGGCCTTGATTAGTTCATCGGTCTTTTGATTATGCTGGCGGCCATTTAAACGTAGCAATAGGTCGATAATTTCGCCGCCAGAAAGATTTGGCCATAAATAAACGTCCCCAGGAACATAGGCGATGCGTGGATGAATCGCCGCATCATCCCGCCAGGCATCTTTGCCGAAGACGGTCACTGAGCCGCCACTCTTTTTTAATAAGCCTAAAATAACTCCAATGGTCGTGGATTTGCCGGCCCCATTAGGTCCTAGAAAACCCAGAACCTGACCGGGTGCCAACGTGAAACTGACATCTTTTAATGCGGCAAACTTGCCAAAGTTTTTTTGAAGATGGTCAAGTTCGATAATAGCTGTTGTCATTTTTGTCATCCTCCTTAAGGTCAAACTTGAAACACGTTTTAATATGTCGGTATCTGATCAACCTTTTCCAGTATAGTCGCGATTGACTGACGAGTCAACGAATTATTGACTCGTCAGTCAATTTTTTTGTGACGCCGGATTTACAATGTAAGTGCAACACCTAAATAACTAGACCAAAAAGGCCATGAAGCCTTAAACTTATAAGTGACAAAACCAATAAGTTAGGACGGACTTCATGACCCAATCTAAAGATACCATCAAAAAATCTTAGAAACTGTTTAGTATCTTTTGAGAAGTAACCTGATAAAAGCTAACGAAACCATCATGAGACTAGTGTTGAGCTTACGCTCACAGTTACGCCATAAACGATGATAATTTCCCAACCAACTAAATGAACGTTCAATGAGCCACCGTTGGGGGATAACCGAAAATTGGTGTAACTCATTTCATTTAACGACGATTACCTTGGCTGAGGTTAAACTGCTAATCTCATTGGCAAAATTTTGGCCGGTATAACCACTATCAACCATCATGGTTCGAACCAATTTAAACTGCTCTAAATTAAGGGTGACGAGTGCAATCGCCCCGTCACGATCAGTGATGTTAGCCCGGGTAATATAGTTAACTTCGATTTCTTGCTTATCCGCATTAGGCAATGCAAGCTGATCAAATCCATTGGTATAAGTTAAATTCAGCTTAAATTTATTAGTTTTAGTGGTATATAAACTCTTTGGCGCAGTCCAATCACTAACACCAGCCGTAATTCTAGAGCATAAGCTAAAGCGTAGTTTTCGTAGAAATATTCGCCAATTTTTGGCCAGTATACAACAACGCAGTTGTTTATTATGGGACAGCTATTGGCTTAATTATTCTATTTACAATTATCAATTTCTTGGTATCCTGCATCGTTCTTGCTTCCTTTGTTCAATACGTGCCATCAATTTTGGCAGTTATCAAATTCAAGCACACCAATGAATTCCCTAACCATGGCTTCAAGCTTCCTGGCGGTTACACAATTCCAATCTTGGCTTTGTTAATTTCCTGCTACATGGTTACTAACTTCACTTGGAAGACAATTTTGGTTGGTGTTGTAGTCGATGTCTTGGCTGCTGTCGCCTACTTCTTTATTGAAAAAGACGAAAAGGCAGAACAAAAGCACCAACAATATTTAGCTAAAATGCGGCAGAAACAGCTAAAAACAATTAGACGCAAAAAGGAATCGAATCAAATTGATTCGGTCCCTTTTATTTTCACTCGAGATTTACGATAAATTTATCTTGTTCGCTTCTGAACGTATATTCGAATTTAGTATAATTTTATCCGTAGAAAAGCTGAAGCGGTGGCTATCTTTCAAGGAGATGGTGCTTATGAGTGATTTTTAACTCGTATTCCTATCCTAATAGAAAGAAGACGCCTTCGTGTCTGTATCAGATGCGTTACAACTAATGCTAGAATTCGGCTCATTTGCCGACCTCTTTTTCATTACTATTATAGCAAGTTTTTTAAGTCCGTACAAAAATATCTCAATGAATTATCTTAACTAAAAATAGCGATGGCACATTCACCATCGCTATCCTTAGTTTTATTCAAATATTAATTATTCAACAGTAACACTCTTAGCTAAGTTACGTGGCTTATCAACATCTAAGCCCTTATCCTTAGAAGCGTAGTATGCAAGAAGTTGAGCAGGTATAACTGTCAAAAGTGCTGACATGTAGTAGTTAATTTCTGGCAAAACAATGTCATCGCCTTCGCGAGCAAAGTCCTTACCAACAATAGTAATTACACTAGCACCACGAGAAACAACTTCTTGAATATTACCACGAGTAAGATCAGCAGTAACTGGATCATTAATCATAGCAACTACCGGAGTACCCTTTTCAATTAATGAAATAGTACCGTGCTTAAGTTCTGCCGCTGCAAAACCTTCAGTTTGGATGTATGAAACTTCCTTCAACTTAAGAGCAGCTTCAAGAGCAACAGCATAGTCAATACCACGACCAATGTAGAATGCATTTCTTGATTTAATCAAGTAGTCATCTGCAAGCTTCTTGATCTTTTCCTTACCGTCAACGATTTGCTGGATGCCTTCTGCAGCCATTGCCAAATCTTGACGCAAGTCCCAATCCTTAGCATTTTCATTATTCAACTTTTCACCAAGAGCCTTAGCAAGAACAGCTTGTAAAGCAATCTGAGCGGTGTAAGCCTTAGTTGAAGCAACGGCAATTTCAGGGCCAGCACCCAAGAGCATTGTGTAAGTAGCTTCACGAGAAAGAGTTGAACCTTCTACGTTAGTCATAGTTAAGCTTGGAATGCCACGCTTGTTAACTTCCTTCAAAACAACACGTGAGTCAGCAGTTTCACCTGATTGAGTCAAGAAGATGAAGAATGGGTGCTTGCTCATCATTGGGAAGTGGTAGCCAGCTTCTGAAGCCAAACCAACTTCGGTTGGAATACCAGTGTAATGTTCAAAGAGAGTCTTACCAACTAAGCCTGCATGGTAACTAGTACCGGCAGCGAAGATGTATAAACGGTCTGCCTTAGAAATAGCATCAAGAATATCTTGATCAACCTTTGGTTCACCATTTTCATCAAGGTAGTTTTGTGACATGTGACGCATTACGCCAGGTTGTTCATCAATTTCCTTAAGCATGTAGAATTCGTAAGCACCCTTTGAAGCTGCGTTTGGATCAATGTTCAAAACGTGAGGTTCACGGTCAACTTTTTTACCATCAACAGTTTCAATAGTGTAAGAATCCTTAGTAATGTCACCAACATCCCCATCGTGCAAATCAACGAAAGTCTTAGTTTGGTCCATTACTGAAATAGCATCTGAAGCAATGATGTTAAAACCATCACCGATACCAAGCATCATTGGTGACTTGTTCTTAGCGATAAAGACATGATCTGGTTCAGTATTATCAACAAGCAAGAATGCGTATGAACCCTTAACAAGCTTCAAAGCTTCCTTAAATGCTGAAAAGCCATCCAAATTCTTGTCGCGTGCAATCTTACCGATTAATTGTACAACCACTTCAGTATCAGTATCTGAGTGAAAGTGTACGCCCTGTAAGTACTTTTCCTTCAATTCAGCGAAGTTTTCAATCACACCGTTGTGAACCAAGTAGAAACGCTTAGTTTCATCAAAGTGAGGGTGAGCATTGTCAACAGTTGGCTTACCGTGAGTAGCCCAACGGGTATGACCAATACCTACCAAACCTTGTTCATCTGGAGTCAACTTTTCTTTTAAGTTTGAAATACGGCCAACAGCCTTAGTCAAATATTCATTTCCATTTAAATCATTCAAGTAAATACCAGCTGAATCATAGCCACGGTATTCCAAATTTGTTAATCCGCTTAAAATAATTTCTCTTGCTGGTTTACCAACAACCCCAACAATTCCACACATAAATTTTTCTCCTTTGGTCTAGTTCACTTTTTGACAGTGGACTAGTTTGATTTCATTGTTACAGTTGCAATAATATTCTTTTTTGCCAAAGCGGTCAAGTGATTATTATCGAAATTGGTATAATCGATTTTAGAGCAAAAAAACAGCGGTCAGTTTTAATATACTGATCGCCATTTTGTATGTGTAAATTTAAATTACTTAGTCTTAATATCCTTACCTTCAAAGCTGTCTCTCATCAATTGAGCAATTTGACTAATTAATGGAGCAACTGGGTTAGTTACAGTATTTTGGTCGCCGTAAGCTTCAACAGCTAATTGGTCAACCTTCTTATTGAATTCATTTTCATCAACACCGTAATCCTTGTATGCCATCTTGATACCAACTGATTGAGCTAAATCGATAATCTTTTGAACTAATTCTTCAATCAATTCAGCATCGCTTGAACCGGTCAAACCGATAGCTCTAGCAATTTCTGCGTAATCCTTGTCAGCACGGTAAACTGAGTAATGAGGCCACATAGCAAGCTTTTCTGGACGCTTAGCATTGAAGCGGATAACTTGTGGTAAAGCAATAGCATCGCTGACACCACTTGGAATATCAAAGGTTGAACCAACAGTGTGGGCAATTGAGTGTTCCAAGCCAAGGAATGCGTTTGAGTATGCCATACCAGCAATAGTAGCTGCATCGTGCATCTTCTTGCGAGCATCAAGATCACCATCATATGACTTCTTCAAGTTAGCTAAGATGATCTTAATAGCTTCAAGTGACCAACCACGAGTAAAGTCAGTAGCCATAGTTGAAACGTAACTTTCGATTGCGTGACCTAAAGCTTCAAAGCCTGACCAAGCAATCAAACGTTTGGGCAATTTTTGTACGAATTGGTCATCAACAATAGAAACATCTGGGGTCAAAGCATAGTCACAAAGGGTGTGCTTAATACCAGTCTTAGCATCGCTAATGACAGCGATTGGTGAAACTTCTGAACCAGTACCTGAAGTGGTTGGAATACATACAAGTTGAACGCCGTTAATCTTTGGGAAGCGAACTACTCTTTTTCTGATATCCAAAAACTTTTGATAAGCTTCTTCAAACTTCATTTCTGGATTTTCGTAGAATAAACGCATTACCTTAGCAGCGTCCATGACTGAACCACCACCGATGGCGATGACAACGTCTGGTTTAAAGATGTTCATTCTGTGAACACCGTCTTTAATTACGTCAGTGTTAGGATCAAGAGTTACAGCCTTGAATACTTCGTATTCCTTTTGGCCACGGCGCTTAGAAATAATGTCGGTAATTTCATCGGCAAAGCCTTGGTCAGCTACGCCTTCATCAGTAACGATGAAGAAGCGGTTAACGTTTGGCATGTGACGTAAGTAGTTAGCAGCATTGTGTTCGAAGTAGGTCTTTGATGGTACCTTTACCCATTGCATGTTGTCACGACGCTTGGCAACAGTTTTAATGTTAAGCAAATCGCGAGCACCAATGTTGTGTGAGAAGGTGTTGGCACCATATGAACCAGTACCCAAGGTAAGTGATGGCAACATATTGTTGTAAAGGTCACCGATACCACCAAGAGCAGCTGGTGAGTTAACCAAGATACGGCATGCATCCATCTTCATTGAGAATTCTTTGATTACTTTTTGATCACTTGAGTGAAGTCCAGCAGTGTGACCACGACCACCGTAATCAAGCAATTCTGAACAAATTCTGAAAGCATCATCATGATCTTTAGCACGGTATAAAGTGAAGACTGGTGAAAGCTTTTCAGCTGAAAGTGGGAATTTTCTACCAACGCCCTTGTATTCAGCAACAATAACCTTGGTCTCCTTTGGTACATCGACGCCGCAGAGCTTAGCAATTTCATAAGCTGACTTACCAGCTACAGGACCTGCAACAGTACCACGTCTTGGATCGATGAAGTGTTCTTCAAACTTCTTAATTTCTTCTTTGTTCAAGAAGTAGCAGCTCCACTTCTTGAATTCTTCCTTAACTCGGTCGTAGATTTCATCATCTACAACAACTGAGTTTTCAGAGGCACAAACCATACCGTTATCGAAGTTCTTTGACAAAACAATGTCGTAAACGGCACGGTCAATGTTAGCAGTCTTTTCAATGTAGGATGGGCCGTTACCAGGACCAACACCGATGGCTGGCTTACCTGATGAATATGCGGCCTTAACCATACCAGGACCACCTGTAGCTAAAATGGTTTGAACACCTGGGTTATTCATTAAATCAGTAGTAGCATCCAAACTTGGTTCTTCAATCCATTGAATTGCATCTTTTGGAGCACCCGCAGCAACGGCTGCAGCTTGAATGATCTTACCAGTTTCTACACAACACTTTTGAGCTTGTGGGTGGAAGCCGAAAATAATAGTATTTCTAGTCTTTAAAGCAAGCATAGCTTTGAAGATAACAGTTGAAGTTGGGTTAGTTACTGGAGTAACACCGGCAATAACACCCTTAGGTTCAGCAATCTTGGTTAAACCTAATTCCTTGTCTTCCTCAATTACGCCAACAGTCTTTTCGTGACGTAAACTATTCCAAATATTTTCACTAGCGTACATGTTCTTAGTAGTTTTGTCTTCTACTACACCACGCTTAGTTTCTTCAACAGCCATCTTAGCTAGTGGGTAAGCATTTTGTTCACCTGCAGTAGCAACTGCTTCACAGATCTTATCAACTTGTTCTTGTGTGAAGTTAGCCATTTGGTCTAATGCAACATGTGATCTTTTTACTAAATTATCAACCATGTCGTAAATTTGCTTTTTCTTCTCTTCCTCTGTTTGAGTCTCTTTTGGTTGTGTCTTAGCCATTATTTTATTACCTCTAAGATCTACTAATTCTTGTGAACTAATTTACAATGTCAACTATAGCACAATAAATTTAAAAGTAAACGCCATAATTTACGTAATTCACTAGTGAACAAGCATAAAAAATCACTCTATAATTTACTCTCAGACTAATGAAAGCGGTTGCTATTTTTACTAGTTTGTGAATTAACAAACATATTAATTTATATTATTCTTCTGAATTTTTTTAAAGCTTTCCTATAATCACTGGTGCTCGATTGCAAAAATGATAAAATATTAAGTACATGTGATAAAACTGAGAATATGGGGGAAATATATGAGTGAGAAAAAATCAGAGACTAGTTCTGGATATAAAAGAACCCTAAGCAATGCACATATTCAATTAATTGCTTTAGGTGGAACGATTGGAACCGGACTTTTTCTAGGGGTTGGTGATAGTATTCACCGCGCAGGTCCTAGCGTTATTCTGATTTATATCATTGTAGGTATTTTCCTATTCTTGCTTATGCGAGCCTTAGGCGAAATGATTATGTCCGACCTCAACAAGCATACTTACATTGATTTTATCGAACAATATCTGGGTAAAAACATCGGATTTATTACCGGATATCTTTATTGGATTAGTTGGATCACTTTAGGAATGGCAGAAACAACTGCCTTAGGAATTTATTTTGAATATTGGTTTCCCAATTTAAAACCATGGATTCCAGGATTAATTACAATTGCCGTTTTGTTGATCATCAATCTAATTTCAGCTCGTGTTTTTGGTAATTTGGAATTCAGTTTTGCCATTATCAAAATCGTGACAGTAGTTGCTTTTGTTTTATTGATCGCTTATCTATTAATCACTGGTGGTAAAACATCATTTGGTCCTGTTGCCTTTGCCAACTTAGATGATCACGGTGGTTTCTTTGCTAGAGGTACTAAAGGATTTTTGCAAGGTTTCCAAATGGTTATCTTTAGTTTTATTGGAGTTGAACTTATTGGTTTAACTGCTGCGGAAGCCCAAAATCCTAAAACTACCTTAAAGCAAGCAATTAATCAGTTACCTGTTCGTATCATTTTGTTTTATGTAATGGCAATCTTAGGTATTTTACTAGTGATCCCTTGGTCAAAGGTAGCAACTAACTCCAGTCCATTTGTTCAAGCGCTTGGAGCTACGGGAATTAGAAATGCGAGTTTAATCATTAACTTCGTAGTAATTTCGGCAGCAGTCTCCTCCACTAACAGTTTTTTATACAGTGCGGGACGACTTTTGTTCTCAGTTACTTTCCACGGCAAAGGCAAGTGGAATCAAACTTTTGGTCACCTATCCAGACGGCAGTTGCCACAAAATGCTTTAATTTTGTCAGCATTATTTATGGCCTGCGCACCACTGATTACCTTGATTATCGGCGATCAAGCCTTTAACTTTATTTCATCTACTTCAACAAGTATGTTCTTGATCATCTGGTGCTTAATGGTTTTGACTCACATTGCTTACAGAAGAAAAACACCTGAAAATAAGTTAAATGACTTCAAAATGCCTGGCTTCCCTTACGTTGATTATTTGATTCTATTGTTCTTCGTATTGATGATCATCTTGCTTTTGATTTTACCAAGCTACCGCATCCCAATGATTTCAGCTATCGTTACTTTCATCATCTTGTACTTAATCTCCAAACTCTGGAGTGACAAAAAAGAAGCTTAAAAAAAGACGCGACAATGTTGCGTTTTTTTATTCGTCTATTTTTTGATAATTTTTGCAGGTACGCCAGCAACTACTGTGTTTTTCGGCACATCCTTAGTAACCACTACTCCAGCAGCTATTACAGCATTTTCACCCACAATTACGCCTGGACAAATGGTAGCCCTGGCACCGATCCAGGCATTTTTCTTGATAAGTACTGGCTTTAATTCGAGTTCTTTTCTCTGCTTAGGTTTTAAACCGTGGTTAACGGAAAGAAGATATGCACCTGGTCCAATTAAAACATCGTCTTCAATGGTGATGCCACCTAAGTCAACCATCATCACATTGGAGTTAATAAAGACGCGTTCACCCGCGTTCACCTATTTTGATGTTGTGGCCGTAATCCGTGTAAAATGGCAATCTAATTTCTGTACTCTTGGGGATTTTTGGTCCTGTGATTTCACTGATTAATTGCCGCGCTTCACATTCATAATGACGCTGCGCGTTCAAGTTCTGCAACAAGCGCTAATTTTGTTCGACAATTTCTTGAATAAGTTCTTTATCTTGGGTCTTCATAATCTGCTACTCCTTTTCTTGCTCATTTTTAGTTTAAAAGGTAGAGTAAGTAATGTAAAAAACTTATTAAGTATCACGTATAATAACTTTTATTTATGGTTAAAATATGGAATTAAGAGTTTTAAATTATTTCGTTGCCACAGCGCAAGAGTTAAACATGACGAAAGCGGCACAGAAATTATTAGTTTCTCAGCCTGCTTTATCACGCCAGATTGCGGATTTGGAAGACGAATTAGGGGTCAAGTTATTCAACCGCCAACCACGCCATTTAACTCTGACACCTTCGGGACAATATTTATTAGAGCAAGCAAAAGAAATTTTAGCTTTAACTGCCAAAACTAAGAGCAACCTGCAATCATCAGCTATAATCAGTGGTGATTTAACTATTGCTGCCGGCGAAAGTGTTGGGATGCAAAGACTGATGAATATTGTAAGTAACATTATTCAGGACTACCCTACAGTTAAAATTCATATTCTAAGTGGTGACTATGAATTCGCTGAAAAGAAGTTAAACATCGGTACAGTCGATTTTGCGGCTATCATTGGTAATGTTAACCTTTCAAACTATGCTTCCATTCAATTGCCAGAACGAGACGTATGGGGTGTATTAATGACTCAGAACGATCCTTTAGCTAAAAAGAAGGCAATTACCCCAGCGGATCTGGTTGGCAGAACCGTTTTAAATTCTCAACAGGCTGACACGATGCACTATTTCGATAATTGGCTTGGCAATTACAAAGACGACGTCAATTTCATCGGAACGGTCAACCTAAGCTTTAACGGAACTTTATTAGTTAAAAACAATGCGGCTGTGATGTTAACACTAGATAAAATTGCTAATACTTCTAGCGAATCGGGTTTAACATTTAGGCCAATATCGCCAGCTTTAAGTGAACCAATCACGGTTATCTGGAAACATGAGACTAACTTATCACCCGTTGCCGAATTATTCTTAAATAGATTGCAAGCTTCTATTGCTGATGACTAAAAAAATCCCAAGGCCATTCGACCTTGGGATTTTTAGTTTGCTTTATTTTTTCTTACGAGTAAAACGTTGCTTAATTTGTTGCCACATACTTAATGCTTTACGCATATGGTCAGCAGGTACGTATTTTCTTATTGCACGCAATACCTTTTTAGGATCACGCGCAGCGAAGATAAATTTACCATTAGATTTAGTTCTAATTTCAAAACGTGGAATATAACGTCCATTAAAATGAACATCCGCAACTACATAAGTTACTTCTTTCCATGGAATTTGAACATAGTCTTCAACATTTCGCTCATTATAAAATTCAAAAGCTTTATCGCCGATCATAATTTTTCCATAGGATGCAATACCTCTAAACCAGGTACCATCAACGGTTAGATCGACTCTTGTGTTAATTGATTTAGCCATTTTTTATTAAAGAATGCCCCATACGTGGAATAGAACACCGATAACGAAGATACCAATGATGATCCAGATTGGTGAAACCTTCTTCTTCAATAACCACATACAGAAGAATGTCAAAAGAAGACCAGCTAAACCTGGAATCAATGAGTCCAAGTTGTCTTGCAAAGTAGTAACTTTAGTACTGCTCAAAGCTTTACCATTACCCATGTTCCATTGCGTAAGAGCTTCTTGAATACCTTTAGCACCTGATGGAAGCTTGTCCCATTCGATGTAACCACCCTTTTGGATAGGGGTTTGTGAAACGATTGGAGTAAATTTGATGTTTACCCAACGTTCAATCAAGGCACCCAAAACGAACATACCCATCATTGAAGCACCACGGGTAACTTTTTGAAGCATACCACCTGACATGTCGTTAGTGATAGCTGAACCAGCGCTGTAACCAAATTCTTGTGTGTACCATAAGAAGGCAATTCTGATGATGTTCCAGATAACGAAGAACAAGATAGGTCCCATGATATTACCTGAAATGGCCATTGATGCACCTAAGGCACCAACAATTGGACGAACAGTGTACCAGAATACAGGGTCACCAACACCGGCCAAAGGTCCCATCATACCAACCTTAACACCTTGGATAGCGTCGTCAGTAACAGGAGCACCGTTAGCTTTATCTTCTTCCAAAGCCAAGGTAACACCAAGTACAGGTGAAGCTAAGTATGGGTGAGTGTTAAAGAATACCAAGTGTCTTTGTAAAGCAGCAGACAAATCTTTCTTGTCTGGGTATAACTTTCTCAATGCTGGAATCATTGAGTATGCGTAACCACCGTTCTGCATTCTTTCATAGTTCCATGAACCTTGAAGGAATTGTGAGTGCCACATAACGTTAAAACGGTCACGTTTGGTTAATTTAATTTTCTTATCAGCCATTATTTAAATCCTCCTCTATGCGTTCATTTTAATAATCATCAATGATATCGCCGAGTGGATCGCCGGTACCGGCATCGCCAGAGTTGTTTGAACCTGAGCCGTTGCCACCCTTAGCTTCAAGAGCTAAGTACATCAAAGCCATTGAAAGACCGATAGCACCAAGGGCGATCAAAGTTAAGTCCTTGATAGCAGCTAAAGCGAAACCAATTGCGAAGAATGGCCATACTTCTTTACTTGCCATCATGTTGATAACCATAGCGTAACCTACAGCAACAACCATACCACCACCGATGGTCATACCAGCTGATAACCATTGAGGCATCATTGCAAGCCAACCTCTAACAGTGCTTGCTGGGATAGCCAAAAGCAATGCGGCTGGGATAGCGATTCTCAAACCTTGCAAACATACAGCAATCCATTGCCATACGTTGATCATACGCCAGTTACCCTTCTTAGCTTGTGCGTCCATGATGTGAACGATAGCAGTTGAGATAGTACGTACGATCATAGTTAAGAATAAACCAGCAACAGCCAAAGGAATAGCGATACCAGTAGCAGTACCGATACCAGCAGTACCTTGACCACCTTCAACCAAGATAATAGCTGAAGCTACTGAAGCCAAAGCGGCATCTGGTGCAACAGCGGCACCAATGTTTGCCCAACCTAAGGCGATCATTTGTAATTGACCACCCAAAATAACACCTAAGTCCAGGTGACCGGTAACTAAACCGATCAAAGTACATGCAACTAATGGTTGGTGGAATTGCCATTCATCCAAGATACCTTCCATACCTGCAAGAAAGGCAACACCCACTACCAAAATCATTTGTATAGCGTTCATTTATTTACTCCTAATTAATTATTTCTTTTGTTCGTCAAGTAAGGTTTGAGCCTTCTTCAAGATAGAATCCATGTTACCTGGAGCATCTGAAGGAACCTTTCTAACATCAAACTTAACGCCCATCTTTTCAAGTTCACGGAAAGTATCAACGTCTTCTTGGTTCATTGACAATACGTTGTTGGCGTTAACGTCGCCTTCCTTGTATGACATTGAACCAACGTTGATATCCTTAAGATTAATACCGCCCTTGATAGCTCTCAAAACATCTTCTGGATTTTCAAACAAAAGAAGTGCGTGTGTGTTACCAAATCTTGGATCCTTTGCGATTTCTTCCATCTTCTTAAGTGGAACAGTGTGAGCTTTAACACCTGCAGGTGCAGCTTCACGAATCATACTCTTACGCAAGTCATCCTTAGCAACACTGTCTGAAACAACAATTACTCGATCTGGCTTCATTGCTGGAATCCAACCAGTAGCAACCTGACCGTGAAGTAAACGTGAGTCGATTCTTGCCAAAACGTACTTAATGTGACCATCACCAATTACAGTACCTTCTGGAATTGACTTCTTACTGCCCTTAGCTGAGCCCTTGTCAGCGGCTGCTGCAGGAGCAGCGGTCTTTGGCATTAAGTCAGATGGCTTAGTCTTGATACCATCCTTAGCAGGTTCAACTACCTTTGTAGCGATTTGACGTGCAGTAGCATTAGCATCCATCATTCTTTCAGTTAATGCTTGTACAACCATTGGTAAATTCATACCAGCTACAATTGCCCATTTATCATGCTTTTCAGCAAGACCATTTGCTTGGTTAAATGGTGTACCACCCCACAGGTCAACCAAGAATAGAACTTCATCTTGGTTTTCAAATGAAGCAATTGCTTTTTCCATTTTGCCACGAATGTCATCTGGGCCTTCACTAGGCTTTAAGATAACATGAGCAAAATCTTTTTGTTCACCGAAAAGCATTTGCGCAGATTGTGCAATACCATCGGCAAAACCACCATGGCTGGCTAAAACAATTCCTACCATGTAATTTCCTCCTCTAGATCAAAAAAATGAATCCGCTTTTATTATACGATAAATGCTTTCTTTTACAAAGGAATTTTCGAAAATAATTTCAGTTAGAGAAAATAATTTCCAATTTCTAAACTCCCTGTCCCGCTAGCTAAGTGGAAAAATAAAAAGCAATTTGACATTACTGCAAATTTGCTTTTAGGTGAATTTTATTTCTAAAAAATTAATCAACCGCGACAAAATATTTTACTTCTGCGGCGAAATCCTGTTTCATAACAGAATCATAGTAACCAACTTCCATTAGTTCATCTCCACCATAAATTTGACCCGTATTTTCATTACGGTAATCGAGATCAGGATTTAAGCCATATAACTTTGTCTGAGTAAATACCGGCTGAACCTGCGACATAATATTGAAATTCATTACTAAAACTTCTTTTTGATCTTTAGAAACGAAGTTCCATGCTGCCTGATTGCTGCTAAATGGTGATTTCAAACGATAAAAATCGCCGAATTGAATTAAATGACGCAATTTTTTATAATCATTAATTTCTTTCTCTATCTCTAAAGAATCCTCAGATGATAACTTGGTCAAATCCAATTCATAACCTAAATCACCACTCATCGCAACGGCATAACGCGTTGCAAGTGAAGTATAACGACCATTTTGTTCATTAGGACTCACAGATACATGAGCACCCATCATATTAACCGGATAAACCAAGCTGGTACCATATTGAATTTTCATTCGATCAACCGCATCTGTATCATCGCTCGTCCAAATCTGAGGCATGTAATAGGCCATGCCTGCATCAAAACGGCCACCGCCACTAGAGCAAGCTTCAAATAAAATATCGGGATAAGCAGACACCAATTTTTCCATCAAATCATATAGACCTAAAACATAACGGTGATAGACTTCTCCTTGTTGATCAGCAGGTAAATCAGCCTCATAAATGTCCGTTAAATGTCGGTTCATATCCCATTTAATATAATCAATTTTCACGGTATCTAATATCTGTTTTATTTGGTGATAAATATTATAGCGGACTTCTTTTCTGCCCAGATCTAAAACAAATTGTCTTCTAGAAGGAGTAGGCTCACGCCCTGGCACATGCATCAGATAATCTGGGGGATTGCGATAAAGTTCCGAATCAATAGAAATCATTTCGGGTTCAAGCCATAATCCAAATTTCAGCCCTTGACTATGAACATATTTAGCTAAATGCGCCAAGCCATGAGGAAATTTTTTGCCATAAGTGAACCAGTCGCCTAACGAGGAACGATCATCATCACGATGACCAAACCAGCCATCATCTAACACGAACATCTCTATTCCTAATTTCTTAGCTCTATCAACTAGTGGCAACAACTTTTCTTCATTAAAATCAAAATACATTGCTTCCCAATTATTGACTAAGATAGAACGCTCTACATCTTTATAATGGCTCCGGATAATATGCTTTTTAATAAAATGATGAAAAGTTTTTGACTCATCTGATTTAAGCCTTGATCAGAATAAGTTAACACGACTTCTGGGGTTTGAATATTGCAATCCTGGTTGGAGTTATGGACCAAAAAGACGAGAATATCATTTTATTCATTTTGTTAAAGAAGGCAAAGGGACTTTAACAATCGAAGGACACACTTTTCATATTCATAAAAATCAATGTTTTATTGTTCCTGCTGGAGAAGTCTCTCTTTATGCAGCAGACAAGAAAGATCCGTGGAAATATTCTTGGATTGGCTTTTTAGGAATAGAGTCAGGGCGATATGTTCAACAATTAATAAGCAATAAGAATTTTGTGATTGATATTAACCTTCCCTAAAACTTCTTAGTGGCTCATTCATTACGACTAGCATCCTATCTCAGACAAAGCGGTCAGTACCCAATATTTACTCAAGTTGACCTCATTGGATTTTATTAAGATAAGATCTTCATAAGAAGGGGCAAGCAAAAAAGAGGAGACCAAGCGTTCATGATCTCCCCTTTTTCATCTTTTCCTCTTAAACAAAAAAGAAGGAAGCTAGGCTTCCTTCTCTCTCCTTACTCCGGCTGTCAGACTCGAACTGACGACATCTTGATTAACAGTCAAGCGCTCTACCAACTGAGCTAAGCCGGAATATTAAAA
>NZ_NFKZ01000032.1:0-20181 GCF_002160635.1 Lactobacillus gallinarum | reverse complement strand
CATGTGTCCAAAGCAGTCACGGCATTGGCTTCATCTCCACTTTACATAGTAAAAGAAAAAGTGTTGAACGACTACTCCGTCGAGTAATCATCCAACACTAGATTAGTATGTTTTGTTTTATGCAAAAGCAGATTTTTTTAACTACAGTCAAAACTTTTGGCATTTTTATTGATTTATTTAACTGGGGATGCATGTCTGCAAACGGCAGTTGGTGAATTTACCAACATTGGTTCGGTTTCAGGACAAGTATCGCAATTATATTTGTGTGATGTTTTAGCTCGAGGCTATGAACAAAAGACTGATATCGATACTGATAAACTGAAGGAACGTGCACTTCAAGCAGTAATTAAAAAATCAATCTAATCAAAAACAGGTATGCATCATGACAACGCATACCTGTTTTTCTATCTAAAATAATATTTTAAGCTTTATATCTAGATACACCATCCAAATAAGTCTCACTCAAAGTCATGTCTGGATTCAAAACAATGAAATCAGCTGGCTTATCAGGCTTAATTGAACCACATTTATCAAGCTTATTAATTGAACGTGCCGGAACATATGATGCCATCATAATTGCATCTTCAGGAGTAACAACGTTCCAATCAACCAGATTCTTTACAGCTTGCTTCAACAACAAGATACTACCTGCTAAGTTATCGCCATCCTTTAGACGAGCCATACCATCTTTTACATAAACTGGCAATTCACCTAACATGTAATCACCATCTGGCATGAGTCCCGCTTGCATACAGTCAGTGATCAAGCAAATATGTTCTGGACCCTTAGCACGTACCAATGCTCTGACAGTTGGTTCCAATACATGGTGACCATCACAAATTAATTCATCGGTGACCAAGCGAGCAGAATATGCGGCACCAAGCAAGTTAGGAGCGTGTTGTGACATTGGTTCCATACCGTTATACGTATGACAAAACATAGTGGCACCTGCTTCGACACATGCAATGGCATCCTTATAATCTGAGGCTGAGTGTCCTAATGCAATGATGATGCCGTCTTTCACTGCTTGACGAACAAATTCTTTGGAACCCTTACGTTCTGGAGCCATCGACATCTTAATTAGCATCCCGTCAGAAGCTTCTTCATAACGGCGAAGCTCTTCAATTGAAGGATCACGCATATACTTAGGATTTTCTGCACCAGCATGTTTAGGAGTAAAGTAAGGTCCTTCAAAGTGTAAGCCTTGAATTTTAGCACCAGTTTCTTCACCCTTATGTGCTGCATACTTTTCACAAGTTTCAATTAAATGTTTATCACTATCAGTAATCGTAGTTGGAAGCCATGAAGTAACACCTGCCTTAAGTAAACCTTCAGAAATCTTGTTGATTCCTTCCCAGTCACTCTTCATAGAATCTTCATTAACTAAACCGTGAATGTGAGTATCAACTAATCCAGGAGCAATCCATTTACCGGTATAATCGACAATCTTGCCTTCAGGCTTTTCATCTTCTGGATAATAAAAACCAAATTTTCCGTGATCATCAACTTCTAAATAACCACCAATTTCAGTTTTATTTTCTAAAAAGAATTTATCTGCATGAATGAAATATGTCATCATTTTTCTCCTCATATTATTCATTATATTGCTTAGATCTATATACAAATTTATCTCCGCGAGCGAGTGCTTGTGTAAACTCGATCGGGATGTTTTTATCATTTATTGCTTTACGGTTAATTTTTAAACTAGCCGTATTTTCTTTAACATGAAGAAGTTGAGCCGCTTCTTTAGTCAGATTAACTGCTTGTACATCTTCAAATGCCAATACACTAATTTGATGATATTTCTTTTTCAAAGTTCCATATAAAGTCCCTTGATTCAAATCATCTAAAGTTAAATTAGGAAAAATCTTCTCTGGCAAATAAGTGCGGTTATACACTAACGGCTCACCATCAGCCAAACGTAATCTTATCAATTCATACGCTTGATCATTTGACGCAAGATTCAATTGCAGTGCAATTTCTTTTTCTGGTGTACACAATTTAAGAGAAATATTTTTAGTAGATATTTCCTTGCCTTCGCCTTCCATCTGGCTACTAAAAGAATACATGCTACCTAAGTTCGGCTGCTTGATAAAAGTTGGTGTAACAAAGGTCCCTTTACCATGCAAACGATAAATTAAACCCTTTTCTTCCAATTCATTAAGTGCTAAACGCACAGTGCTACGGCTCACCTTGAACATTTCAACTAGTTCTCGTTCGCTCGGAAGCTTCTGATTAGGTTGATAATCTTTTTTGATATGTGCAGCCAGTTGGTTCATCAATTCTTTATAAAGTGGACTTTTCATTTACTCACCTTCTAACTGGTTAGTACCACTTTAAGTAAAATTATATCATGAAAGAGCTTTCTGCAAAGTGGTTATAACCAGTTATTTTTGGTGCAAAAAAAGACCTGCATGAATACTCAACTCCTAAAGCCGGGCTTCATTACAGGTCTTTTGTTAGTACTCTGATGCTGAATGGCAGAATCGAACTGCCGACCTTCTCTTTACGAGGGAGACGCTCTACCGACTGAGCTAATTCAGCAACCTCACAACACTAAAATTATACCAAAAGTGTGGATTCCATGCAATTAGAGAAGCATATTTCATCTAGTGATGTGATAGTATATTTTAAATTTAATTAAAAAGATGTTGTTTTTGTGTAAACAACATCTTTTATTACTAAGCTTGTTTAATAAAATCTTCTAATTCCTTTTTAGTGAATTGATCACCATATGTAAGTTCTAATTGATGCAAGATTTGATCATAAGGACTGCTTAAATTCTTTAATACAGTGATCAACTTCTTAAGACCAGTAATTGTAGCTTCTTCTTTGCCCTCTTGTTTTTCTTCTAAAAGTCTTGTCTCGTAGTCCATAATCTGTCCCTCCATTTTGGATCATCATTTAACTCTTTAATTTTCTTTTGTGCCCAGTCAAAGTATTTGTTTAAATGCACTGGACGATCATTGATCAAATCAACTAATCCTAACAGGTCATTGCTTTCACCGTTAGGTTTTCCTTTAGCATTTATTATAATGATATCAATTCCCGCAGACAATTTAATTGTTTGATCAGAATCTTCAGTCCAATGAAAAGAATACCGAATTTTGCCTTGCTTAAATGGATCAAACATACAAAAGAAAATTATCGTTATATTTTTCATATCTCGATAGGTCTTGCCTTTATTCAAAGTATAACGCTGATCATACTTCGAAATATAATAGCGAATGCGCCGACCTAGATCCTTCTTGTCCTTAACTTGCATCTCCAAATCATAAAGATTATGCTCATGATCTTCAACAGAAACATCCAATCGGACATCTTTCTGTGTTTTATGCGACGGATCCTTGATTTCTTTTTGCTTTTCCGGTGAAAAAATCTCTGAAATTTCAGTAATTCCAGTCACTGTCCGCAAAACATAACGGCAAAAATCTGAATTAGCCATCACCTCGCCAAAAACTTGATCCTCTGAGAAGCCATACCATGGCTGAATTTTGTGTGTTTCTTTCATTACACACCAACTTTCTAATAATGTAAGAGAAAATCCCCTTCACTATTTAATACGCAAAAAGTTGGCAAAATTTTTCAAAAATTCATACTTATATTTAGAAAATACAATATTTACTAAAAAGAAGGCAACTAACATGTACAGCATCCCTAAAATCAAAGCTCACAATGAACAAATGACCAAGTTTTATGCACAGCAAATCCAAGAAACTGTCGATAACACTACTATCTACAATGATCAACCCACCTTTTCAGTTCCATCATCTTCAACTTATCCACAGTTATGTTTCACGCCAACAGATACTGCTACTGCCATTTCACATTCTAATTGGCAAACTGAAAAAACAGCTGCACTTAACTTCGCGGATTACCTAGAAGCAGGTGGCGGATACTTGCGCGGCATCGTTGCTCAAGAGGAAGCACTTTGCCTTGAATCTGATCTTTATCAGTGTCTTGCGCCATTTGAACAAACTTACTACAAATGGAATAATGCTCATATTAACCATTCACTTTATAAAAATCGCGCTCTTTATTCACCTAACATCTTATTTGCACATCCCAAGATTTATGCACAGGTGGATATCATCTCCTGTGCAGCTCCAAATTACACTCAAGTAAAGCTATCCGGCATTTCGTATAGAAATGCTTGTCTAACTTTACAAAATCGGATGACCTTCGTAAAACAAATTGCGGAGAGTCAGCACGTTGCTCACCTTATCCTAGGAGCATGGGGAGCCGGCGTTTTTGGTTTCAAAGCAAAAGACGTTGCCCAAATGTGGTACAACGTCTTCAAAGAAAAATCTTCAATTAAAAAAGTGACTTTTGCCGTAATTGATGATCATCGCAATTCGGCAGCACAAGATTTTAAAAATTTACTAATTAAGTCCTGAAAAACTCTTTTTTTATTTTTCATTTTCTAAATTATTAATAGCAGTTTCAGCTAAAGCATAAGCTTGTTGAGACTGATTCTTAGCTTGAACATAACCATTCAAGTTATCATCGCCACTAGCTAAAACTCGTGCAAATGCAATTTGTTCTGCCATCAAAAAGTTAAACAAAGAATCCCACTTTTTATCTGCAAACTTAATCTTTTTAGTAGAAATCTTAGACATCATTTCTCGAGTTAAATTAAATGCCTTCTCTAAAATTTGCTCGTCCGCATCAGTTAAATCACGCACATTGTATGCTTGATGAACTTGATGCACCTTAAGCAATTCCTTTAATAAAGTTCTGGTTTGTGCATCCTTAGATACATTTTGATTAATTTTAAGCATTGATCTTCTCTTTCCTTTTCAAGATATTCCCATTATACCAAATAGTTATCCGCCATTTGCTTAACGCAGCGTTTCATCTCTTGAATATCCAATACGCTATAAGCAAACTCCTTACGCAATAACTCTTTTGGCAAATATTGATCATACTTGTCGATTCCTGGAACTTCTTTAGGATAGACTAAATCCAGCGGATTAAAGTCTTTGTCAGCTTCCTCTTTAAGAATGCGCCAAAAGTCTTGTTCATCCCCATCCATCGCAAAATACATAAAATATGGACGAGATGAATTAAAACCTCGGATATTCAACTGCTCTCCGCACTTAATTTTGATCAACCGTTCAAGCGCCAAAAAGGCATACGTTCCAGTCCAAGGGAAAAGACACCACATATTGCCGCCAAGCTTAATCAAATTTTTTTTAGCTAAGCCAGCTAAAGCTGCAGTATCACGAGCCTGGGTTAAGCGTGCCTTGCCATTTTGCATCAGATAAGGATACATGACCTTCTCTTCCAAAACCTTTTTCATCCTTTGCAAAATCTTCGGCTGAATATCACCTGGCACATCCCCAAAGAAAGCAGGAATTCTTCCCTTCACCTCATGGCAATACACTTGATGACGCTTGCGATCGACATCTTCAACTACCCAAACTCGACCAGCAATTGCAATTTTGTCTCCAACTGGAGGTGGCTTAACAATTGTACCTAATTCTTCGCTGCCAGCATGAACACTAAATTCTTCATTTTCCGCAAAAACCGCATAAAATTTAAAGTTATTCACAACCTTTTCACCGGCAAGCCCGACTACTAATCCTTTATTCTCGGTCCATTCAATGTGGTCAATTTTAAGCAAATGCCTAAGCAAAACTTTGTAGTCTTCCTGACTAACATTATGAAAATACGACAAAGTGAGCACCCTTGAGGCAAGCTCTGCTGGCGTCATCTCTCCACTAGAGGCGAGCGTACTCATAGTTTGATGATAAAGCAAACTATACGGCAAGCGATTAGGTTCAGGCGGCTCCACCCATTTTTCTTCCGCGTAAAGTTGAACCAGGGCAATTCCCTGAATAAGAGGCCACGGAATTAATTCTGGTAGCATGGCCCGAGATTCTGGATGTTCTTCGCGCATAACAAAATGCATTTCTGGTGGATTGCCGCGACGACCTGTACGCCCCATTCTTTGCAAAAAGCCTGACACCGTAAACGGAGCATCAATTTGAAACGCTGATTCCAGCTGACCAATATCGATTCCCAATTCCAGTGTTGCAGTAGCACAGGTTGTCATATAAACATCTTCATCTTTCATCGCCGCTTCAGCTGTTTCCCGTAGTGCCGGTGAAAGATTACCGTGATGAATCATAAAGCGATCCGGCTCATGGTTATAAGCGCAATACGCCCTCAGTTCCTGACATACCGCTTCGCACTCTTCACGACTATTAGTAAAAACTAGGCATTTTTTACCACGTGTATGTTCAAAAATATAACCAATACCTGGATCGGCCAATTCAGGTGCCTTATCCGTTATAGGCTCGACTTGACTAGGATCAAAATCCTTGCTGCTGGCCTGTGGACCAGTTTTATAAAAATGTTCCATTGAAAGATGCCAAATCTGTGGTTCGTTCTGCACCTTAGGTGCAACCGTCTTTCTATTTGAACCAGCTCCTAAAAAATCGCTGGCATCTTGCAAATTACCGATGGTTGCTGAAAGTCCGATTCTTCTGGGATTAACATTTGCTAATTTTGACAAACGTTCAATTAGACAAAAGGTTTGGCCACCGCGGTCACTGCGCAAAAATGAATGGAGTTCATCAATCACAATATACTTCAGCCCGCCAAACAAATGAGGAATATCCATGTGCTTATTGATCATGAAACTCTCAAGAGATTCAGGCGTAATTTGTAAAACTCCTGATGGGTTCTTAAGCATCTTTCTTTTTTGCGTTTGCGCTACATCCCCATGCCAGCGCCAAATTGGTATATCGACATCCTGACAAAGCTCCGTCAAGCGATCGTATTGATCATTAATTAAAGCTTTTAGTGGCGCAATATAAAGCGCTTTGACCGAATCCTCTGGTTCATTATAGATATCTGACAAGATCGGGAAAAATGCGGCTTCTGTTTTCCCTGACGCAGTTGAAGCTGACAAAAGCACATTATCTTCCGTCTCAAAAATTTCCTCCGCGGCTGCTACCTGAATCGGACGTAAATTTTGCCAACCATGTTCATAAATATAGTCTTGGATAAATGGTGCATAATGTGAAAAAACATCCATCTTTTTTACCCTTAAATTCTAAATTCAGTATAATCTTGCTCTTTATTATCTGAGACAGCCTCAGATTTTGCATAATTAAAACGATCAGAATTAAGCAGATCCGTGATTTTAGTGTCAGGATTTTGCCAAACGATGTCGAGCAATTCAATAAAGTCACGAATAATTTCACGTGGCGTAATGTTAGTATCTGCACCAACACGCGCATACTCTATTTTGATAAATTGTGCTAAATCATCATCAGTAATAGTTCTTTCATAGCCATATAAGTTAGCATGCATGTCCGCCAATTTTTCAGTTAAAACTAGCATTTCTTCTGCGGTCAATGGCTGCAACTTAATCACTGGAGCGTACATATCACGCGCACCGTTTTGAACAAACTTTCCTGTAGCAAGCCGGCTGCGAAGTGCTTCGTATGAATAAACGCCGCGGCGCCGGTCTTCAATTGCTTGTGGCGTCCCGCACATAATGATGCCTAAGTACTTCGCCTTACCCTGCAAGGTGTCATTGTACATTGTCAAAATCTTTTCATAATTATATTGACGACTAATCGCATTCGGAATTTTAAAAATGTTGACCAATTCGTCAATCATGATCATGAGGCCAGCATAACCTGCCTGTCTGAAGAAAGCCGCAAACAATTTGAGATATTCATACCAATCGCTGTCTGAAATGATAATATCCACACCCAAATCTTTTTTAGCTTCAGTCTTATGACTATACTCGCCTCTAAACCACTTAAGTACTTTAGCTTTAGTTTCATCGTCATTAGACATATAAGCGTGATAATACATGTTAAGCAATTTAGCAAAATCAAAACCATGTACTAATTCATTTAATGATGAAATTACTGCATAGATTTTCTTATCTACTTCGGTTTCAAACTTGGAATCATCATTGGCAATACCACTTTGGGCTACCTGGCTTTGCACAGAATTAATCCAACGATCAAGAATTAAGGTTAAGGCCCCACCTTCAGGACGAGTTTTGGTAGAAAGATTTTGGATTAATTCACGGTAAGTTGCTAGTCCTTGTCCTTTAGAACCTTGCAAGCGACGCTCTGGAGACAAATCGCCATCAACCACAACGAAATTTTTGTCCATTACATAATTACGAATTGTCTGCAGTAAAAAGCTTTTGCCTGAACCGTAACGTCCAACGATAAAACGAAAACTTGCACCGCCATCTTGAATAATATCAACATCATGAAGCAGGGCTTCAATTTCTTCTTTACGGCCGACTGTAATATAAGGCAAACCAATCCGCGGCACTACCCCACCTTTTAGTGAATTTAATACAGTTTGTGCAATTCTTTTTGGTACTCTTATTTTTTCTGGCATTTTATCATCCCTTTAAAAACATTTCTTGTAAATCATCCGCATAATCTTCAATTATTTGTGGCTGATCTTGTTCATTAAATTCGATCACACTATCGCCAATCTCATTCAGCAATTTTTCATTAATATTATCAGCTAAAATCGAAACCATTAGATGGTGTTTTTGCACATAATCTTGCCACGGCTTTCCTTGCAATAAAGCCATTAGTAAAAACATTTCGTCTTTGTCTAAACCGTAGTCATCTTGATCTACTGAAACTTCTACTTCTTGCTCCTGCTTTTGCACTTGCTCTTGTTCTTCTTGCTCAAGCTGCTTTTCCTCATCGGTTAACAGACTATCACGCGTGACAGAAGCATTGGCCCGAATCTTGTCTAAATCAGAAAAATCAATTTTAATCTGATCAATCTTTGCCTGTTTTTTTTGCTGTTGATAAGCAGCAATTCCAGCCGTAATCGCCTTTAACACGGCTTGATCAATAAAACGCGGCTTGACTGCGCGTCCTAAATTCAGCTTCTCGCGTACTAAACGATCTACTTCATGCAAAAAAGTATTCAAGTTCGTTCGCTGTCTTGGCACAGCTTCTTCTTGATGAATGTACCACCAACCCTTTTTGTAATAATACTTTCTCACAGCATCAATCTTAACCGTCATTGGCTTTTTTGCTTTTCTGTAGAAAACTGCGAGCTTAAAAACGGGCTGCTCAACGACCTTCGGCTTAGCTACAAAGCTGCTGTAATAAGCTATGCCATATTTTTTAGCATCTAACACCTCTTGCCAAACACATTTTAAAACTTGAACAAAAACCTCTTTATTCTTTGCAATTACTTTTGAAGATTTCCAGTATGTCGTCTTTTTTGCAAAAACTTCCGCTAACTCTTCTGCCGTATATTTTTGCGGATAATGCAATATTTCATCATCATGATCTTGCTCAATATCTTTGGCAAAATGCTCAGCTATTTTTTCTTTTCCTAAGCCGTAATAAAGCACGTAATCCTTTATCCAATCTGCCAAATATGTTTGAATTCCTAAATCGAAATTATCCACATAATTCTTTTTAAAAGCAATCAGTTTATCATAGCCATCCTGTGGATTATCCACGCCAATATTATTAAACAGCTCATACAAATATACATATGCATAAGATGTACTAGTGCGATGGTAATCCCCCTTGCGAATCTTAGTCCTCCAGGTAAAGTAACTACGCAATTGCCCCACATTCATATCATGATAAGTAGGAAAGAAACGCTTGAAAGCAAAATATTTTTTATATTCATCTTCGTAATCAGCCATAAACTGCCCTTGAATATAAAAATTCTTCTGCCGACCTGTGCTAGGAAGAATACTGTAATCATATAATTCCCGCATTTGTCTGATCTTATCGGGAATCTCATCGTTAACTTGTCTACGCGGCAACCGCTGCTTTATTGGCTGCGCTTGATATTTTTCCTCTGTTTTTTCTCCTGGAATATAAAAATATTGGCTCTTAGCGACATTTGTATCTTGACCATTCATCGCTAATTTAAATGCATAATCTAGCGCCTTCTTAATCGCTTGCTCATCGCGATTATTAGTCAAAACTACGCCTACCCATTCTGCTCCCTTGATGCGAACCGGATCAGTAAAACCAGGCAAATCACGAATCGTTGGAGCAAAGTCACCACATTTTAAATCTAAAACCGCAATACTGCTCTTGCTTGAATTTTCACCATTAATTCGAGAAAGCATAGCAAAATAAGCACTATCAAGTGGAGACATTAATACATAAGTATCCGTTGAACCTGACACAATTGGTTCAAACTTCAAGCCATATTTAGCATAAACATATTTAAAAAGCTGATTAGAATCCATTTTTATGTTCCCTTTTTCGTACGTATGTTCTATATTATATCATCTATTTTATTCTTAGTCTTCTTTGCGTTTTTTTATTTTATGTATATGTTTTCGTATTTCATAAACCTTATATTTTAATATTTAGGTGGTTATACCCAGTCAAGTATGTTAGTATAATAACTGTAAGTTAATGAAAGCGTTTTAATTAATAGCTTCCTAGAGAGGACAAAAACTTAATATGAGTACAAAAGAACGTTATTCTCAAGACGAACTTAGAAAAGCAAATCCAATGTTTAGCCGCACTCGTGCAACTATCGAAAGTGCATTTTACGGCAACAACGTACACGAAGTAACTAGTGTTGCTGAAGCTTATAATTTAGCAAAGAAGCAATCAGGCGTTATTGTTACTGACTTGCCAATCTTACACACTAAAGAATTAGGCTTGCCACATGGTGCAACCCAATTGGTTTACAACCACGGTAAGATCTTAGGTAGAACTGCCAGTGCACGTCACTTCGTTGACAATCCTAACGAAGATGCTGAAGCATTGAACGGTAACTTGCGTGAAGATATCTACAAGGGCCACGAACAAAAATACTTAAAGGCTACTGTTTTGGTAGGTCTTGACCCATCATTTACTGTTAAGGCTCACATCATGATGCCAGAAGATCAAGCCTTCAACCTGCTTTCATACATTTTGAACTTCCACTTCTTCGATGATGAAGCTGAAAAGATGTACGCAAAGTCTAAGTTCTATGATGAACCTGATATTTACTTCTACTTCGATCCTAATGTTCAAGACGAAGACTATCCAAAGGGTTTAGGCGTATTCGACGCTCCACATAACTGTGCTGCTGTCTTCAACCTTCGCTACTTCGGTGAACTTAAGAAGGGTACCTTAACCTTAGCTTGGGCTATCGCTCACCGTCACGGCTACACTGCATGTCACGGTGGTGAAAAGTCATTCCACTTTGACGATAAAGACGACAAGACCTTCGCATTCTACGGCTTGTCAGGTTCTGGTAAGTCAACTTTGACTCACGAAATGTACGATGGTAAATATGATATCACCGTTTTGCACGACGATGCATTCATCATTTCACGTGAAGACGGTTCATCTGTAGCACTTGAACCTTCATACTTCGACAAGACCCACGACTACCCAGCAGGTCACCACGAAACTAAGTACTACACTACTATTATGAACTGTGACGTAACGTTAGACTCAAACGGTAAGAAAGTTATCGTTACTGAAGACTTACGTAACAACAACGGTCGTGTTATCAAGACCCGTTACACTAGTCCTCACCGTGTAGACTTTGAAAAGTCACCAATTACCGCTTTGTTCTGGATTATGAAGGATGGTTCATTGCCTCCAATCATCAAGATTGACGACCCAGTTTTGGCAACTACTATGGGCTGTACTTTAGCAACCAAGAGAACTAGTGCTGAAAACTTGCCTAAGGGCTTCGACATGAACACCTTGGTTATCGAACCATTCGCAGACCCATTCCGTGCTTACCCAGTATCTGGTGACTACACTGACTTCAAGGAATTGTTCACTAAGCGTGGAGCAAGCTGCTACAGCTTGAACACAGATGCCTTCATGGGCAAGGACATTCCTAAGGAAGTTACTAAGAAGTTGATCGAAGACTTGGCTAACGGTAACATCAAGGACAGTGACTTCAAGCCATTCGGTAACTTCAAGGGTGTAAGCTACTTACCAATTGAAGGCTACGAAGTTCACCTTGAAGACCCAGAATACCAAAAGACCTTGGCTAAGAGAATGCAAGATCGTTTGAACTGGCTTAACAAGTACGATGAAGAACACCCAGAAACTCCAATTCAAGATGAAGCTAAGAAGACCTTGGAAGCTATTATCAAGGAATTAAGCTAATAATTAGGGAAAATAATATTACCTCATATAATTAAAAACACATTTTCTTAATGACTAAAAGACGAGAGTTGTTACTCTCGCCTTTTTTGGTATAATCTTGCATTTCTATTAATTAGATATATATCTTATATCTATTTTATTTACAGTTTCTTTAATTTACAATAAAATAGATATAAGGAGCTGATATTATGATTTCAAATAAAGAAAAATTAAGTCAAGTAAATTTTAAAATGCCAGAAAAAGATAAAAAAGAAGTTGCTGCTATTTTTAAATATTATGGTTTAGATTTGAGTACAGGAATAAAAATGTATTTAAAAGAGGTTCAACATACTAAAAGTATCCCTCTATCATTAAAACCAACTACTGAATTAGATGCTGCTATTGCGGAAGCTGATCGAGGTGAATTCGCTGGTGAATTTAATTCATTAGAAGAATTTAATCAAGGATTCGATAAGGCTTTGAATGATGAAGATTAAGTATACCCCACTATTCATTCGATCTGCCAAAAAATATAATAGAAAACATTATCCAATGGATAAAGTAAAAAAATGCGTCAAAGCAATCGTGACGAACGATCAAAAATTTTTAAAAAAGCATAAAGATCATCCTTTAGACAAAGGTGTACGAGAAATGCATATAGATAGACAGTATAACGATGACTGGTTACTATGCTATCGTTTTAACGAATACACTGAACGAATTGAATTAATTTTACTTGATATTGGTAACCATAAACAAACACATAGAATCATCTACTAAAAAGACGAGAGTTAATTGCTCTCGTCTTTTTGTTATGTAGATCTTTAATTACTTTTTTCAATATAGTCTTGTGCAGCTTCAAGCACTCGCATCTTATCATAAACAGTGAGATACTTTTCAGCTTCAGCACGTGTTACCCACTTATCGCCCTTGATCTCTTCTTTTTGCGTAACTACCTCTTGTCCTGCAACATATTTAGCTAAAAAGTAGGTAACCATTTTTTCTTTACCTGCAGCTAATGCATATCGCGTTTTTTGAACAAAATTAAAATCAAATTCTGGCTTTAACCCTACTTCCTCAAATACCTCTCGCTTAGCTGCAGTTTCAGCATCCTCATCATTTTCTAAGTGTCCCTTAGGAAAGCCCCAATTGTCATTAATCACGCTTTGAAAAATTAAAAACTCTAATTGACCATCCTCACGTCTACGGTAAATAACTGCACCAGCAGAATGTTCCAATTTCAGTCTCATTTTTATCACCCATTTCATTAATAAGACAATTATTGATAATTATTGATGATTCATATGCCGTTTGCAAGAAATATACAAAAAAATTGACCAAATTAAAATTTGGTCAATTTAAAGCAGACGAAATTATTAAGACTAGTAGAATATTTTAGTTACTTCTTTAAGTTTTTTTCGCAGTAATCCTTGATCTTATCATCATCGGCCTTGAGCATCCATTCACAGGCTGCTTCAGTCTTCATGGTGTCATGGTTGTTTGCTTCCATTTCGTGGTCCCAAATAGCGTCACGAATAGGCATTGAGTTACCCTTTGCCCAATCAAATACTTGGTCCATTTCACGATCAATCATTGCTGTTTGTTCAATTTCTTTTGCATCTGCCATAATTATAAGCTTCCTTTCATCTACATCTTCTATTCTAGTTCTATTAACTTAAGCTGTTAAATGAAAGGGCTTAATTTATTAATTTTCTAATCTTTGCCGTTAACTGCTTCATCAGCTTGGTTAACGATTCTCACTGCATTAAGTGAACGAGGATATCCAATGAATGGCACATTTTGTTCAATGACCTTCATTAAGAATTCCTTGTCGTTGCCCAATCTAATATTAGTTTGCGCATGTGATAATAATTGTGGTTCACAGCCACCTTGTGCAGCAATGTAGCAAAATGTAATCATTTCGCGGTCACGATCGTCTAAACCTTTTCTGGTGTAGTAATCACCAAAACAATTATCTACAAGCCACTTGTTGATGGTACCCTTCTTGGCAAAATTCTTCATTTGCGGACCAAATAAACGAATTTGCGTCTCTTCACCTTTTTCTAGGCGATTCTTCATCGTTGTGGTTGACTGACCTGGTAGCGGCAAATCTACTCCTCTTGCAGTCAAAATATCGTTAGTTGCTTTGAAAAATGGAAAAACACGACCTAATCCTAAATAGTCAACAGCTTGATACAAAACTTCTTTAGCTTCAACTGGACTAACCCCGTTATCAAGAGCAACGGGAAGCATGACCTTATACTCGTCAATCCCTTGCATCCCTAACAAATAAGCCAGCGTTGACAACATCTTAGTTCTATCAGGCAAATCAACCGCAGCTTGTACTTCATCAAAAGCAAAATGATTAATCCGTTCTAAGGCTTCTGGATCCGTTTTTTCTAATAAGTTAGCATGAATTCTTTGTGCATTTTCTTTAATTGACATGATATTTTCCTTTCTAAAACGATCTCTTCACTACTTATTTAAGTACGTTTCAGACCTAAAGAAAAATATCTATTTTTTATTCTGCGGAATAACTTCTGCTTATGCTTATTAGCAACATTTAGTTAAACGGACAACATCACGGGCAATCATCAACTCTTCATTAGTTGGGATGATCATCACTTGAATCTTGGAATCCGGCTTAGTGATAAACTTCCGGCCATTGCTCTTATTAGCCTCATAGTCAGGTTTTACACCCATATACCTAAAGGCATCCATTATCTGCTTGCGCACTTCTACGTCGCCTTCACCAACGCCTGCGGTCAAGACTATTCCATCGGCGCCGCCCATTTCAGCAAGATATGAACCAATATAACGCACAACACGATTGATAAAGATCTTGCGTGCCAAAACAGCTCGCGGATCATCGTTATATTTCAAGTCACGCATATCTGAAGAAATACCAGAGAGTCCAATTAAACCAGACTTTTTATTCAAAATATCAATCATCTCATCAATTGAATCTCCGGTTTTATGCATTAAGTGTTGCACAAGAGATGGGTCAATATCGCCTGACCGCGTACCCATAGTTACTCCGGACAAGGGACTAAAGCCCATTGAAGTATCATAAGACTTGCCATTTTTAACAGCGGTAATCGAAGAACCGGAGCCTAAGTGACAAATAATTAGCTTTAAGTCCTTCACATCGCGTTGCATCATCTTAGCTGCTTCTAAGGTAGTGTAATGCACGGAGGTGCCATGAGCACCGTATTTCCGCGCACCATACTTTTTGTAATAATCATAAGGAATAGAATACAAATAATGCACAGGATCTAATGTTTGGTGGAAAGAGGTATCAAACACGGCTACCTGCGGCACATCTGGCAAGACATGCATAAAGGCTTCAATTCCCTTAGCTTCGGCAGGATTGTGCAAAGGTGCAAAACCAGCTAAATCCCAAATCTTTTGTAAATTATCCTTGTTAATAATGGCTGAATCTTTAAAATATTCACCGCCATTTACCACACGGTGTCCCACCCCAACAATCTCATGCAATTTCTCGACAGCATGATATTTCTTCAAGTCATTAATCAATAAATTTACCGCAGCTTCTTGATCTGGAATAGCAATTTGCTTTTTATGTGACTCCCCATTAGCTAGCACAATTGTAAAGGTAGAATCTGCCAGACCTACACGATCGGCCATTCCTCGTGCTACTACCTTTTCATCAGGCAATGAAAATAATTTAAACTTGAATGACGAACTCCCCGAATTGACCGCCAAAACTTTTCTCATTAACTACATCCCCTAAATATTAGTTATATTTTTCACAAGTGAATTTTCACTTAATAGTATAGCTTATTAGAATAGCCAGTCAAATGATTTTCAAAAATTCAGTTAAACAGCAAAGTCAATCAAATATATTGTTATATAGGTAATAATTGCAATTATTTTTTCGAGATGTAAAACTGTCAAAATCATATTTTGATAAATATCAATATTATGTCTCTTTTTTGGAAAATATAAAAAATATATTCTACTTTGTTCAATTTATAACAAAATTTTTGAGCAAACAAAAACTCCAACGCAGTTTTGCGTCAGAGTCTTGTTTTATTCAAAGGGATGATTATTCATCCTTTTTCTTTTTGCGATCGGCTAAACCAAAGAGGCCTAAAACCATTGCAAGGATACCGAAGATACCAGCTTCATTTTGCTTTTCACCGGTTTGTGGTAATTCATGCTTGCCACTGTTTTCTTCAGTTTCGGCTGAAGCAGCCTTAGCTGGGGGCATTAGTTGAAGCGTATGTATCAGCACCCTTTGGTGAAATTGAATTATTGTTTCTAGCTGGAGCAGAATTATTCATATCTTCATATAAAGGTGCGTTGTTTTCTTCGTAGCCCTTAATTACGGCTGGACCAGATTCAAGATCTTGATCCTTCGGAGTGGTATCGATTTCGGTATCATCTGAAGTCTCATTTGGAGTCTTGACTGGAACCTTACCTGTTGGGATCTTATCTTCAGGAGTTTCTGGAGTTACTGTGATTGTCTTGTGTTCAATTACAACAGGAATATCTGGATGTCCATTTGGTCCAAATTTCACAGTTTCAGGAACGTCTTGACCATCAACTAGCTTCCAACCTGCTGGAATTGTTGAATGAACATCAACAGTTTCATCGGTCTTACCGTCAACTTTGTCAGTCCTAATGGTTTGACCATCTTCGTCTTTGTAGATAATGTTGGTTGTTTGAGCATTTGGTGTGTAAGTGATATCAACACTTTCTGGATCAGTACCATAAGTTACAGGTTTAGTTGCTATGCTTGCAATTGTTGGAGTATATCCATCAATCGTTGGTGTAGTGAATGGTCCCCAATTTCCAGTTGACCAAGCACCATAAGTTACTTTACCAGTAACTTCGTCAACTACAGCATTTCTGTAGATCTTCGCATCCTGAGCAGTTGAAGTTCCTTCGTAACTTCCATTAATTTCAACTTTAGCCTCTGCTTTAGCTATTACATATGCAAACTGACCACTTTCGCTAACTTTGTAGTTTGGATTATCCTTTTGCAATTGCTTTACACCAGCTTGAGTTAAAGCAATGTAGTAAGTACCAGCATCGGTTGGAACTTTATCCAATTTCTTGCCATCTTTATCAACCCACTCATAATCACTAGGTGTCAAGTTAGCAACATTCAAAGTTTGACCTTCAACTAAACCAGCTGCAGTAAATTGAGCATCATTATCGTCAATTGTTGCTGTTTGACCATCGTAAGTCTTACCAGGAGTGGTATTTGGCTTCTTGTCTAAAGTTACGGTTAAGTCTTTTTGCTTAATTGTAAAGCTTGCATTGCTACTTAAATCCTTAGCAGCAAGAGTTACATTACCTGCACCTGCGTAATTATCAATAGCAGCTTGCAAGCGAGCGAGGCCATCAGTGCTTAGGCTAACAGTGTAGTCATCGGCCTTAGCTGAATTATTTTCAATGGTGTAGTCACCTGCATGTAACTTGTAAGTATCAGCAACAGTGCTACCTGGGAAAGTAAACTTAGCTTCAATATCACCATCAGGACTATTCAAGTCATCAAGTGAAATATCCTTGCCATCGTAAATCTTAGAAGCTGAACCACTTAAAGTTGCAGTACCACTTACAGGATTAATTGTGTAAGTAAATTCACCATTGATCGTTAAGTTGTAGTTTGGATTTTCCGCTTTCAGCTTAGCTTCTGAACTATCCTTGAGCTTCAAGTAGTAAGTGCCTGCATTGATTGGATCACCAGTCATAGCAGTGAACGTACCATCAGCATTCTTGGTGAACCAAGCATAGTCACTAGCAGTTAAGTCAGTTGACTTCAATGTTTGATTCTTTACAAAACCACTATCAGTCCAACCTAACTTGCTCAAAACATCAGCTACTGAAGTAGTCTTTGCATCATAATCGCGACTACCTTCCTTGCCAAGAGTTGCTGTAGCAGTTGCAGTAGCACCGTAAGTTACAACAATTTGCGTATTCTTAGTATCACCGTTTACTGTTTCGGCAGGGATTTGACCATTTACAAGTTGAAGTGGAGTTGAGGTAGATGCTCCTTCAACTGTTTGAGTGACAGAAATGTTGTAGCCAGCATGAATTGGAACATCTTGTACGCCCCAGTTACTATCAGCTTTCCAACCACTACCATCAAAGCCTTCAAAGGTGACTCCAGTATCATCACCATTTACTTTAACTTGTCTGCTTAATTTGGCATTTTGCGTAATTGTGCGATCTGCTTGACCTGGTTCCTTAATGGTAATCGTTCTTGTAACACTCTTATTTAATAATGAATTTGGAACATAGTAAGTAGTTAAGTCATTTCTCATGTACCAAACATCATTATCATTATTCATATAGGCCGTATTAGAGTTGTAATTTGGGTTTGCAAATGTGAAAGTTGAGTATGAACCATCATATCTAATGTTAGCCACGGTGTAACCATCACGACTAGGAGAAGTCAATCCAATAGAAGCGTCATTACCCTTAGGTGGTAAACTCCAAGATCCTGAAACTACGTGGAAAACAGGAGTAGCTTCGTCGCCTGCATCCCAATCTGGAGCCCAATTACCAGTGTAAACAATCTTATTAGTAGCTGTATCTAAAGTACCTGCTTTCTTAAATAATACTTGAACTTGAGCATCTGGAGCAATAGTTTTCCCATTATGTTCACCACCAGCAATCTTAAAATGAGCAGTAAGTGTTCTAGTTTGAACTTCATCAGGAATATACAAAATCGTGTGAACTGGCTTTGCTTCATAAACAGAAGCTGCATCTGTATATGCTATTGATGCGTTGCTAGAAAGAGATGTATTTTCTGAATTCCAAGTTGGGAATACAAATTGATTTGCTTCTTATTGTCAGCAAGACCACCAGTATAAGCAGTGTAGCCCTTTAAGACCGTAATGCGGCGACTGTCATTAATGGCTACATTACAGTGAGCTACTGGAGTAACAATATTTTTCTTAGTTCCTTGATCATAATACGTAGCAGTAATCTGAACATCATTGTAGGAACCTGGCTTCATCCAATTAGGTTCATTACCAACGTATTGGAAAGTAGTACCTTCTGGAAAGACATCCGTGTTAGTAACAAGATCTTTAGCCGTTAACTTCGTACCATAATCAATTGTTCTACTCTCGGCCTTTACATTAACCTTGGTAGTAAGCGTAATATCCTTAACCGTATACCTTGAACCACTTGGCAAAGTAATTACAATATTACCGTTCCTGGTTTCTCCGGCTTTGTCTAGAACCAAACTCTTTTCGCCGTTGTCACCCTGCCATTCAAAGGTAGTTCCGGCAGGCCAAACTTTATTGCCACCAGAGAGTAAATTATTAATTACATTAATAGTCCCATGAGGACCACCTTTAACTGTTACAGGTTTTTCAACAAAATTGCTTAAGTTGCGACCGCCATTCTCTGTGTAACTTGTAGGGCCGTTGGTAAGATCTACTACTTCATTCTTTATATTTTTTACAGAAGTCATGATGGCAAAGGCATCTTCCTTAATTCTTTGCCATTTTATTTGTGGTAAAGTACCAACGTTTACTGGTTTAGTTTGAGCACAGCCTAAATCTTTATATGCTTTTTTCACAGCCTTAGCAAACTTTTGCGTTGCTCCCGGATCTTGACTGTCTGGATTAGCAAAGATTAGTGGCTGACCAGCATCAGTAAACCCATTGTTAAAAGTTGTATTGATAATCAAATGAAACTTACCAGAATTCATGTCGGCACTAGTCTGATTAGTTCCAGCTAATTGTAACTGACTAGCAGACATTTGCGTGCCATCAGCTAAGGTAATCTTAACCTGATTTTTAAAATCACTGCCATTAACTGCCTGTTGGATTAGTTGCTTATTTTGACCAACGGCTGCAGGGTATTGTAACCCGAGATTTGCTATTGGATATTTAGTTGGCTTGCCATCGACAGAAATGTTAAGAGTTGGGCTTGCATCACCGCCGGCATTAAAGATATAAATGGGATCGTCTTTTAAACTAGGTGCTGTGATGTTAGAAAATATTGGTTAAATATATCCACTTTATTTTATTTGAATACATTTTCCTATCTTATCTTCGTTTATTAATATCTGCTTTCAACCTTTTTAGCACACTCCCAAACTTTTGCT
>NZ_NFKZ01000031.1:0-20194 GCF_002160635.1 Lactobacillus gallinarum | reverse complement strand
TCGCCGATTGTAAAATTAAATTGAACACTTGATAAAAAATAAAAAGTCCATTCGGACCTGTTTGATAGAATGTAGTTACCACACAACATTTAGAAACGAGGTCAAAATGGACTCTTTACATTCTACCATGAATCAGCACATTAAAGGCAAGCATTTATCATTCGAGGAAAGAGTTATTATTCAATTGCGTTTGAAAGATGGCTATTCTTTGCGTGCCATTGCCCGTGAATTAAACTGTTCCCCTTCTACTATCAGTTATGAGGTTAAGCGCGGTACTGTAGAACTGTATCATGGCAAAGTCAAAAGATATAAGGCTACTCAAGGGCATGATGCATATCAAGCTCATCGTAAAAATTGTGGACGTAAATCAGACTTTCTCAGGAAAACTCAATTCATGCGCTATGTCCACAAACATTTCTTTAAAGACGGCTGGTCGCTTGATGTGTGCAGTAATCGCGCCACCGCTGTTGGCGCATTTAGCAGCAGAGATGTTGTCTGTACTAAGACTCTTTACAATTATGTCGACCAAGGTCTATTAGATATACATAATTACGACTTGCCAGAGAAGCTTAAACGCAATACCAAGCTTCATCGTATTCGCAGAAATAAGAAAAAACTTGGCAGAAGCATTGAAGAACGTCCTAAAGAGATCAATAAACGTAATGAGTTTGGCCATTGGGAATGCGATTTAGTTCTCGGACATAAGAGCAAAGATGATGAGGTGCTGCTAACCTTATCTGAACGTATGAGTCGTGAGTTCTTAATTCTTCGTATTCCTGACAAGACTTCTGTCAGTGTCATGCAGGCCTTTAAAAAACTCCAAAGGCAATACAGCGAACATTGGAATGATATTTTTAAAACCATTACCACTGATAATGGCTCAGAGTTTGCAGATCTTTCAAGTTTAGAAGACGTATCAAATACTTTAGTTTACTATGCTCATCCTTATACATCTTGTGACAAAGGAACAGTTGAAAGACATAATGGACTCATTCGCAGATTTATTCCTAAGGGAGAGGCAATAGACAATTATTCACTACAAGACATCATAGACATTGAAACCTGGTGCAACTCTTTACCAAGAAAGATATTGGCATATCATACACCAGATGAAATCTTTGAAAGAGAATTAGATCTAATCTATCAAGCAGCTTGATTAAAAGTGTTCAATTTATTATTGCAATTTACGGAAATAAAATTGTGGTTTAACTGGAAAATTCTCAGCACTAGAGATTAAATATCCCACATAATCATAGTTATTTTCTTTTATGGAAAGATACAGTAGGTTGTCCATAATTGCTAATAAAACTTCTTGAATTTCAGTATCATTACTATTCATGAACTTATTAAGAGCATTTCTAGTAATCATTACATTAGTTTCAAGATCATAAAATTCCATGAAATTACAAAAGAGATTTAGTTTCTCTTTATTGATATTTGGAATATTAAATACTTTATCTTTTAAAGCATTTCTGACTTTCCAATTCGGCTCCTCATCTTTTGTTTTTAATCCTTCCAGCCATCCATCAATGCTTAAAAGATGTTCTTCTTTATTATGTATAGCAGCATTTTCAATTTCCTGCCGTATTTTTTTGATTTTCTTTCTGTCCGAGTGATAATACGCATCTAATACTTCATTATTTATCTTCTTAATATACTCATGTTGGAAATCTTCTTTTAAACTTAGCCTTTTTAAAAATGACCACATGGGAATATCATTATGTTCTAAAACGGCAATAAGATCTTCTGCAGTAATTCTGTGTTCATTTTTCTCTACCTTAGAATAATAGGAAGTACTTACAATACCATCCGCAAATTGTTTTTGAGTTAAGCCTTTTTTCTGACGATATTCCTTCAATAATTCTCCAATTGTCATATCTTCCCCTCCAAATGTTCAAATACGAAATTTTTAAAAATAATTTTAATTCCTTGCTAAGATTAAATCAACATTAAAACAAAGGAGTTAAACATTATGAACGTATTTTTGAAAAATAAAGATTACAGAAGATTTTCAATCGCTAGTTTCCTTTCAGGTACTGGTGACGTACTTTTCTACTTAGCATTTATGACTTACGCAAGTAAATTACATAATTACTCACTTGCATTGTCTCTAATCGCAATCTCAGAATCAATTCCTAGACTTTTTGAAATTTTCGCTGGCTACTTAGCAGATAAAACTCGCAATAAGTTTAAAAATATCTTTTTAATGGCAGTAGTTAGATTTGTTCTTTACGCAATCGTTGGAATTTTATTTGTAGCCAAAGTTTCAGATTGGAACCTAGTAATTGCAGTTGTAGTAATTAATTTCTTCTCAGATACTTTTGGTTCCTACTCAGGCGGTTTAGTAGCGCCATTAGTTGCTGATATCGTGGGTAAAAAAGATTTTGGTGAAGCAGAAGGATTTACAAGTGGTGTATCAGAAATCATTAACATGGTGGCTCAATTTGTAGGTTCTGGTTTGCTTTTATTCATGTCTTACTCCAATTTAGCATTTGTTAATGCATTTACATTTTTAGCAGCAGGACTTTTGTACGCAAGTGTTGGCTTAAAGCATAAAAAAGACGGTCAATCACTTGAACCACAAGAAGTAAACGAGCAAAAGTTCTTCGCAACTATGAAGTCATCATTTACTCAAGCTAAAAAAGCTCCAGGCTTGTTAACCATCATGGTTATCGTAGCATTACTCAACGGGGTATTAGGAGCAATGAGTGCTTTAATTCCAATTGTAATGGCAGGACACAAGTCAACAATGTTAATTGGAAACTACAGCTTTACTATGGCTGTAATGGGTGTATTAGTTAGTTGTGGTGCTGCTTTAGGTAGTATGTTCGGTCAGCAATTATTCAGAAATGTTTCTGCATTTACAATGACAATTATTGCTGGTGCGCTTAGTTTTTTAACTACATTATCTACACTTTCAGCCCACATTTATGCAGTTTTACCATTCTTTTTCTTGTTAGCTGCAACAGCCAGCATCGCTTCTATTAAGTTAACTCAATGGTTGGTTAACACAGTTGAACATAAAATCTTAGCCTCAACTGTTGGTTTATTAAATACTTTTGCAATGGCATCATCACCTGTAATGACTACTATTTTTACTACTGTTTCTGGTATGAGTGATGTGCGCTACGCATTAATTCTTTTACTAGTTGTAGAAGCAACGGTTTTGTTTGTAACTATTAAGATGAGTGTAAAAGTTAAGAAAGCAGAGGCGGAAGATAAGTCAGCCGCTGTAGTCAGTGAATAATATCAAAATTAAAGTTTAACTTCTAACAACAAATTGATTAATTTGAAAATTTTACAATACAAAAAGAGAATCCATCATTATAGGATTCTCTTTTTTCATACGATTTAATAAAATTTGAATTAGTAATTCTCCATCATTAAGTCGGGCGCATCATATCCTTCTTCTTCCGCAAACATCTTGTATGCTTCTCCAATCATTCTATTGGGAATACCATATGCTTTTACGAAAGATAATGGGTCATAAAAATTATCTTCTTGGGCGCATGAATACTTGTAGAGAAGATGCAAAGAATATATATCTGCATCTTTTTCTTCTTCAATCTGCGTTCCATAAGCAATACAACAAAGCTGCTTCGTATTAGGTCCACCGAGCATAACATGTCCTATCTCATGACCTATTGTAAATGGAACTTCATCTTGATTATGCCAGTTCATATTTATAGCAATTTCACGTTTCCATTTCCAAGCAAGAGAAGGATACCGTGGGTTAGTCTTATAGAAAACATAGCCAATATCATTATCAAAAGCATAATTAAACAGATAAGTAATTAATCTATTCTTTCTCTCACTGTTGTCCACGATCATTTTTACGGGCACGCCTTTCTCTAATGTCCTTTTCCATCAGTTCTCGAACCATATTCAAATATTCTTCGGGAACATGATAACCATGATATGAATAAGGAACTTCATGATCCAAAGCAACTGTTTCTTTCTGGTGCGGATTAGGGTCATCGGTTCTTCCGCTTAAATAATCTGTAGAAGTATGTAAGACCTTAGCAACGGCACTTAAAGCTAATGAACCAGGCTTCCTGTCTTTCCAATTATAAATAGTTCTTTTTCCTAGTCCAGCTTTATCGTTAACTTCTAGCAAGGTTAATTTATTTTTTTTAGCTAATTCCTTAGTACGTTCAAACTCAATCATATCAAGGGTTTCTCCACTTTTTCACTAAGCAAATAATATGCTTTTACGCATTTTACTCTTGACTAAGTTCGTAGATAAGCATATTATCGTCAACAAGTTGTGATTCAACTAATCACCATAAATCTTATTTAGCAGTGAGGATTATGGCATTAGCAATATTTTTATACACTAATTGTAGTATATAAGCATACTATTTTCAATAGTTAATATGCTTATACATAGACATATTTCAATAACTTGCTGGCAACTCACAGAGGTGATGTCCAATGGACATTTAGCCCACCCTCTAAATAGAGAGGTAGGTGAAAGTAATGGATATCCATGATTATGTTGAACTGACAACCCTCGCGTTGTGGTTCATCAGCATTATAGGTATCGGCATTCTAAGTCGTGTTCACTTTAAAAACAAACGGCTGGAACAGTTTCGTATTACTGCCGATGATCTGATGAAAAATTACGTTGGTTTGTACAACAAAGAAAGCTTAGCCAGCGATCAAAAAATCAATCGGATTGTCAACGCAGTAGTAGACGGACTAGAAGCTAAAGGTTTTAAAGTGGAAGACCAAGATGTAAAAGATATTTTTGCGAAGGTCGCAAAAATTATTAATGAAAATTCTTCCAAATAGGAAGATAGAAATTTTTTCGGAGGTTTAATCATGAGAGAAACAACAAATGTTAGAATTTTAGACAGATTTGATATGAATACAGGCTACAGAGCCGTAGTTCAAAAAGGTAATGTGGGTTCTAAGTATGTTTATGGTCTTCAATTAAGAAATAGCCAATTAGAAACACATGTCTTACGCGGTTATCGTGGTAATGTAACTACACCTGTTCTTACTTTAGTAGGTTCAGCAGCTGGTCATACTCAAACTTGGGAATATTCAGGTAGATCAGGTCAATGGTTTGTTGGTACTAAAAACAAAAATAAATGGGCATCTCAAATTGCTCGTGTAGATATTAGATATAAGTCATACGCTTCATCAAATACCGAATTTCCACGTTTAGCATATTTGAATCGTGCAGGTAATCCTGAAGATCAATGCTCTGGTGATGAAATGAAACGTGCTGAAGTAGCAGTTTCACCAGATTATAGTATGCTTTTAATTGCTACTATTGAAAATAATGGTACCGGTCACTTTTCAATTTATGATTTGAACGTTATTAATAATGCATTAGATGCAGCTGGAAATAATGGCTTTGTAAATATGGGTGACTACCAATGTGAAACCAGTTTTACAGTATATGGTTTATACGGCTCTGTTTTGAACTCTGTTCAAGGCTATGATTTAGATAATTCTGGTAACATTTATATTACTAGTCAAGCATCACCAAGTCTTAGTGATGGTGCATGGACTACTCATCACAAAGAAATTCTAAAAATTCCATTCTATGCACGTAATGATCAATCTCAATGGGAAAATGTAAACTTAAGTGCATTCCGTGGATTAGATATTTCAGGTGAACATACTGAAGTTGAAAGTATTCAAATTATTGATGAAAATCATGGCTATTTGACTGTCGCATATCATGCTAATGTCGGTGGTAAAAATAAGACCGTTTCAAACAAAATTTATGAAATATCATGGGATTAATTGATTAATTAAACATTTCATATATCAAAAACTAACTAGAAATTTCTAGTTAGTTTTTTTGTACGTTAATTACTTTATATGGCTTCAAAAAAGTAAGATAATGTATAAGAGAATATTAATATTTCTTATTAAGGAGTATGTTTTTTATGAAGAAAAATAAAATTATCTTAGCTTCAGTTGCAGCTTTAATGGCTGTAAGTCCAATGCTTCCACTTAGCTCACAGGCTCACACAGTTCAAGCTGCAGATAGTTCTGTCAGAAAGACAGTTATGCATAATTCAATTGCTTATGATAAAGATGGCAATTCAACAGGTCAAAAATATATTACCTATGGCTCAATTTATGTTGACCCAACCCCTGTAACTATTAAAGGAAATCAATATTACAAAATTTCAGGCAAAGATCAATACGTTAGAGTAACTAACATTGATGGTGTAAGACGTAGAGTAACCCACAATGCTTATATTTACCGTACTTCCACTCAAAGAACACCTTACGGTATGACTGCAAGCAGTAAGAAATGGAAGTTATACAAGGGCGAAATAGTAACTACTTATGGTGGCTACTACACTTTTAAGAATGGCAAGCACTACTTCAAGGTGGGCGGTCCAAGAAAGCAATATGTAAGAACTGCTAACTTAGGTCCAGTCATCGGAACTAATACTTCAACCAACAATTCTAGTTCATCATCTAACAGTTCTAATGCATCAAACACTACAACCAATAAACCAACTAATTCTACTACTAACACTAATGCAGAAGAAGCTACCGTTACTGTAAAGAATGTTTATGGTGTAAACATTTATGACAATCAAGGTAAAGCTATTCAAAAGAACCTTAAGGCTGGTACTAAATTTACTGTAGATAGATTAGAAGTTACTCCATTTGCTGACAGTTTCCCAACAGCTATAGGTCGAGAAGGCCTGTACAGAATTAAGGGAACAGATACTTGGCTTTTGGCAGTTGATGTAACTGCAGATAAACAATTGGTAAAGCATGATTATAACAATGAACACTATGGTTATATTCAATTTATCAAGGATACCGATGTTTACAATGCTGATGGTACTATGCAAAACCACAATGGTGCAAAGATCGTAAAGCAAATGGGACATCTTAAAGTGGACAAATTAGTCTACATTTGGGTTCCAAGTGAAAACAAAGCAGAATTGTTCTACCACTTAGTTGGTACTAAATTCTATGCTACAGGTAATATTGATCGAATTAATGTTGGCAGTGATGCCTACGTTAAGGCAAGCGATGTTAAATTTATCAATCAAGGTTTGACATTAACACCATAAAACACAGATGCTGAAGCAGAAGCTGCCGCAAAGAAATAAGTCTATATAATTTAGACATAAAAAAGCCGTAAAAACTAAATGTTTTACGGCTTTTTTATGTCTAAACTCTTGAACACAAAATAAAAAGTGCCAGATCATGAACCTCAATTCTGATCTAACACAACACTAAGTTAGCATATTTCTATGATGCTCTAAAGTTTTCCTATTTATTAACCATAATCTCGACAGAATTATTCTTAAGTAACCAACTAGCTACCTGACGATAAATATTAAAATTTTTTTCAAACGCATTTACATATTTTAAACAATGAAATGGCTTTTGATAGTTTATGTCAATATTTAGGATCTGGCAAATTTCTTTTGTAGATACGCCTTTAAGTATTGGTAATGACGTAAAACTATCAAGATCATTATTAATTACCTTTTTTTCATACAAAGTAGATAAAAAAGTATTCATATATAAAACCGCAGAAGATTGAATATGCGCAACTAAAAGTGATTTAAATACCTTATTTTCTTTATTTAAAAACAAAAATGTAGTTAAATAATTAAATACTAAATCTTCATGTTTATAAGAATTCACCGTTTTTTTATAAATAATTGTATGAAATAATTCATGAATAAATCTATTCAGTTTATATGAACTATTTAAGTCTTCAGTTAAATATATTAAAGGATAGCCATTATTAAACAGTGTCAAATTAGCTTTTTTATCAAATCTACCAGATTTATCACAAACTCTTTGACTACTTAAGAGTTCTTCTACATAGTTCTTATATTTATCCCCAAATACATCTTCTATAAAAGCTGACAAATGTGATTTTATCGGTTTAATAGATTGTTCAATAGACTGTTCAGACTTATCTTTAATCAATTTAGTTGAATTAAAAACCTTTTTAGCAAACTTAAATTTAGAAAAATCATCACTTTGAGTTAAAAATCTCTTCTCATGAATATTTAAATTAAAAGTATTTTTTACCTTATTTTGCAAAAAATTATGTTCATTAATAGGTAAAAGCCAATCATTATCAGTTGAAATTGAACATCTACTTGTAACACAATTTAACGACTTTTTTGTTGACGAAAATGTTTTATATAAGTTATATTCCCAATTATTTCCAATAAAATAATCGTTCATAAAGAAGTCCGCGTACGCATAATTAGTCTGTCTAATAGCAAAAATATCGTCAAATAACATCTTACCAACTGAAATAGACATAAATAACGCATTAAAAATAGATCCAGAGTTATCAGTAATTTCTTTTGCAGGATCAATAGTTGAAAATAAATCATCAACCTCCAGCAAAAAATTCTTATAGTTTTCTTGAGTTACAATATAACTCATTTGTTTTTGAACAAGATAGCCGTTAAGGATTAGTTTTGTTTTTGAATAATCTTCAAAAATATGATGCAAAATTTGCAAATTAACTGCTTTATCGTCCATAGTATCAATAATGTAATTAAAAGCATTAAGGTCTACTAATTGCCGTAGTTCACTATAAGTATGAATATATTTTTTTAACACTTTAATCTGTGTCGTGGAGTCTGATAACTTTTCTTTCAGAACATCAACCTTATATCTTCCAATATCTGTTTCCTGATAATTCTGAGCACATAAGTTTTTAGCTTCAACCTTATCTTTATCTATTAATGTAAACTGTTTAATACCTAATCTCTTTAATACTTCTAATTGGAAACTTCCACCTGTTCCAGTACCTAAAACTAAAACATTAATTCCATCTAATTTTGACTTATAATCTTTTAAATCTGTATTAGGAATAGTTGAGACAAAATGTTTTAATCTGTCATATTTAGGACTTATATCAAAATTAGTATATAGATAATTTTTATTTATTAAAAAGTCTATTACCTTTTGAATAAGCCCTCTAGATACATTGGGAAGACTTTTATATAAATCATCTACAGTTATAGGTTTTTCTAAATGTTTTAATATCAAAAATACTGCTTTCGGGTCTTTAACATAAATACGTTTTTGTAAATCTGCATTATAACTATAAACTGTAATTCCATCATTATGTAATTTCCAATATAATTCTTTCTTTAAGGCAATTTGTTTCATAACTTATTTCCAACCTCGTTCTTTTAAAACTTCCAATAAACTAGTAACTTGATTAATTTCATTTTGAACAGCTTTTCGGTCTTTCTTAGACTCTTTTATAAAAAAACCTAAAAATTTATTTTTATTTTTTCTTTCCAACTTTTTCTTTACCAACGATGTTAATTCTTTGTCCTTAATAATTCTCATAAAAATCCATCTCCTGTAATATTTGAAATAAGAATACCAAGAAATTTCACTATATTATGAAAAAGTCATATACGAATTAAGCAAATTATTAAAGAACTCTGCTTTTTATATTTCTTAATACATACAAAAAGCAGAGTCCATAGACTCTGCTTTTACAAATAAATAATCAATTAAATTTTATGCCATTCATATGGTAACATTGTATATCCTCCTTCATTATTAGATATTGCCACAAAGTACAAAAACGTGTTCTTCTTCAACCACATTGTCCTTAGTTTCGTACATAAAATTTCCTCTCTTTCTTTTCTCTTCTATACTTTCTTCAACCATAATTAGATATTTCCACAAAGTACAAAAACGTGTTCTTCTTCAACTACATTATCTTTAGTTTCGTACATAAAATTCCCTCTCTTCCTTTTCTCTTTTATACTTTCTTCAACCATAATTAGATGTTTCCGCAAAGTACAAAAACATGTTCTTCTTCAACTACATTGTCTTTAGTTTCGTACATTTTTATCTCCTTTCAATCCTACTTACCTAACATCTGTTTTTTACCATGAACCAACATATGGTGGCGGTCCAATATGAATTTGTCTCATGCTTTATTCCTTTCTAAATCAATTACTACTATTTTTATTTAAATAAGATTAATTGCGTGGTGGCCCTTTTTTCTTCAACTCATTACTATTTACCTGGCCTATAATATAAAATAAATTCAATATACTTTTTTTAGGAATTTCACAATATCTATTTGATATTCATAGATTTTCATAATTTAAATTTGGATCCCTACACTTTTTTTTCATAACTTTCCCTCTTTTCAACTTATTTTGTTCTAAATACAATAACGTTTCCGTCCCACATATTTATTCCTCCAATGTTTTCTTTAAACTTTATGTTTCTTAGTATAAGGGGCAAGATTAAAGTAAAATAAAATATTCGTATTTGAATTTTAATTTCAAATACGAATATTAAGGCTATATTTTTAATACGTTTACGACTTTAATTGTATTTTGCTAAGAGTTGTTCAAGAACTTTACTGTATTTCGACATTCCTATGTTAGCTAAAAAGTCCTTAGTATTTTGACATTTATTATAGCTGGCATTATTTTTAGTTAAACTATAATCAACAATATTTTCAAAGAAATAAAAAGCAGATTTATAAAATACTAATTCAGGGCGTGTTTTTATTTTGTTGCCATTTTCAATAAAGTAACCAGTATCGTTCTCTTTACCATCTTTAAGTGAAAAAGCTAGGATATTCACTATAATTGCAAGTATAGCTGTCTGTATCTTAATGCTGTTACTACTAATGTTTTGTTCAATAATTTTTTTACTAATTATCTTATTACTATTAAAATCATAAAACTTCATAAAATTACAAAAAAGAGATATTTTATTGTAATTAAAATTAGGAATATCAAATATTTTATCTTTTATTTTTTTTCTTAATTCAATATCTGGCTTTGTAGTATTTTTTTTCATTAATTCTAGCCATGCCTTGACTAATAAAAGTTCCTCTTGCTTATCTTTTTCAGAAAGATTACTTTCTTTAATTAAAGGCTTTAGGTTTTCTACTTTTTTCTTATCATTATCGTAAAAAGCATCTGACATTATCTTGTTAAAAGATTCAATCTGCTGATGCTTTATTTCATCACTTTGATTTAATCTACTAAAAAACTCCCAAACAGGAATATTATTATAATGCAAAATATCTACTAAACTATCAGCTGCAATTTTATGAACATTTTTTTCTACTTTAGAATAAAATGATTGACTGATAATAGTTCCACTATCAATAAATTCTTTTTGTTTTTTTCCCTGACTAATTCGATATTCTTTAAGCAATTCACCAATTGTCATAAAAAATAGCCTCCAAAATTCGAATACGACTATTATATTAATTCCATTATAAATCTTATATCATGATTTTTAATATCTAAAGAAGGGGTTAAAAATTATGAATGTATTTATTAAAAACAAAGATTACAGAAGATTTTCAGTTGCTAGTTTTCTTTCTAGTGCTGGAGATGTACTATTTTACTTAGCGTTCATGACCTATGCTAGTAAATTACAAAACTATTCATTAGCTATTTCATTAATTGCAATTTCTGAATCCATTCCTAAATTACTGGGAGTATTTGGAGGGTATTTTGCTGATAAAACCCAAAAGAAATTCAAAAATATTTTTATATGTGCTGTCATTAGATTTCTACTATATTCTTTAGTCGGATTACTTTTTATTACTAGCATATCCCAATGGAATCTAGTATTAGCTATTGTTATTATTAACTTCGTTTCTGATACAATAGGTTCATATTCACTGGGATTAATCTCTCCACTAGTCGTTGATATTGTAGGTGAAAGTAAGTTTGCAGAAGCGGAAGGTTTCACTGGTGGAATTAGTCAAATTATCAGTATGTGCGCTCAATTCATAGGAGCCGGTCTGTTATTATTAATGTCATATTCATCATTAGCATTTTTAAATGCCGGAACATTTTTACTAGCGGGGCTTCTATATGCTACTGTTGGATTAAAGCACAAAAAAGATATCAATACGAATGAACGTACAGAAATAAATGAACAAGGTTTTTGGACCACTATGAAATCTTCATTTGCCCAGGTAAAAAAGCAAAATGGTTTATTAACTACCGTTCTAGTAATTGCACTTTTAAATGGGGCTTTAGATGCCGTTGTTCCATTAATTAACATTGTTTTAGTCGCACATAAATCAACAATGTTGATTGGTACTTACAGCTTTACAATTGCTTTATTTAACGTAGTTATGGGTACTGGATTTGCAATTGGTTCAATGTTTGGGCCTCAACTATTCAAAAAAGTATCAGTATTTTCTACAATTATTGCTGCCAATGTTGCAAGTATTATTACCGTAAGTTCAGTTTTATTCAACAATACGTATGCAGTATTAACGGCTGAATTTCTTACAGCTTTTATTGCTGGCGTCGGTTCAATCAAACTACAGCAATGGTTAGTAACTTCGGTTGAACATAAAATTTTGGCTTCCACCATGGGTTTACTTAATGTAATTCTTATGGCAATTGCTCCAATTATGACTACTATTATGACTACTATCTCTGGAGTTATTAATGTTAATGTATCATTAATTCTTTTAATTACAGTAGAAATTATCACATTAATCACTGCCTTAACTATTAACGTAAAATCTAAAAATAATTTACCCGTAACTGAAAAGGCTAGTTAATTCCATTAAACGTAGTTTATTGATGTCAATGCTAATTTAAATGCTAAGAACATTGCTCTATCAACATTTCCCCAAGATAACCCTCCCCAACTTTTACAAAAAAGAAAAAGTTAGAGGCAATAATTGAAGGTTTGTTAATCAAGGTTAGATAAAGATTTTAAAGAAAGTGATTTTTGTGAGGGCTACATTAGTGTATGTGACTTTAGCGGTCGATAGAAGAGGTATCAAATAATAAAAAGAGAGAATATAAAAACAAATGCATTGCCAATATGGATTACGCCATATAAGTAAAAAGTAGTTAATAGAACTCAAGGAAAGGTGATGATATTTATGAACATTGTTTTTGGAGACAGACTTTGGCAAGAGGTTTGTAATAAATTATAAATTTTAATTCTATTTAAAAAGGAGAAATTTGCCTATGAAAACACAGCCGCTGAAACAGAAGCTGCTGCAAAGAATTAAGTCTACACAATCTAATTTTAAGACCCGTAAAACATCTAGTTTTTACGGGTCTTATTCATGTCTAAATTAATAAATTTTTTCCTTAATGCCTAATTTGATTAACAAAATATTTATATCTTCTTGTTTTCGAATTTTAGTTTACCCTATAGACTATCATACAGTTTGTGATTGAATACGCGGTGCCTCCTTCCGGACACGGATTGTAGGGATATCTCCTAATTGAAAAACTGAGGACCTTACAAGAAAAATTACTAAATTACAGGTCATTATTTTCTTCACCTAGAAAACATTCTTTGCCACCAATGCTTTCTAGATGGCTCATTTGATGTACCACTATCTTCTTTCTGTTGGGAATCTATTTGCTCATTGCTCGTCTCAGCATCACCTTTAAGCATCTTAATCTGCTCTGGCGATTTATCTGCTAAGTTTAAGCTTTGCGCTTGTTTTGTGACCATGGTCAATTGTTTAATCTGTTCATTGGCCACGTCCTGCTGATCCCTCAAATTAGAAACCGTATCTTTCAAATTTGAAATATCATCATCTTTAGCTGCAATCAATCGCTCATATGATTCTTTTTGTTCATCCAATTTGGAATCATATTCCTTCTTTTGTTCAGCTAATTTGTCCACTGATTCCTTCTGAGCAGTACGTAATTGGGTACGTAATTCTTCTATTAACTGATCTTTTTTAGATTCTCCAAATCCCTTGTGTTCCAATGCTTTGAAGTATGTAATCACCGTTTCTTTTGTTTTCTCACTATAGTAACGGGTATTACCTTTCTTGGTTACATTCTTTGCACCGATCTTCTTCAAGTAATTACTTACCCGGTGGTAGTCATCAAACCCCAGTAGATCAGCGATCTCACCACTCGAATAAACATTCTTTCCTTCATATTTCATATACGTAATCTCCTATGTAATCAGTAAGTAATATTACGTAGTTTTACATTCTATTAAATTCGAAAATTTCGACCGGCCTTCCCGGCTTGCCACTACGCCCAACAAATAAATAAAAAATAAATAGATTTTATAAAAATAAAATCCCCCCGCCTACGGCGTGGTAAAGGTAAAGGCGCAAAGCGCCTCCTCAATAGTTAGCCTAAGCGCGGCTAAAAAACTACTGAGAAGACGCATGGCTTCCGTATAGTCGAAAGTTAATTGCTCAAAAATCAAGCATTGCTTCAGATCTCAGCAATTAACTTTCGCCGACAGTTTAAACTCACCCCGCCCTTGTTCCTTTTAGGTCTCAGTTTAACGTCGTGTTGGACGAGAGTTTTTAGGTTTGTGTTCGATAACTCAAGTAAACTCGAACTTTGCGACCATAAGGATTGTCGTTAGCATTTCCGAGGCTTCCTACAACTCAATCAACCCGTAGGTTTTCATGGAAGTTATGCCACGTCTTCGTTATTTGCGAAATAAACAGGTTTAGCTTACCTATAATATTTAACTCCCAGACACGCGCGTCCCGTGCAACTGAGGGGCTTTAACTAGTGATTAACAAGGATAGCCACTCCTTTTATTAGCATTAAAGATAATCAATCTACTAAAAAAGCTGTAGTCAATTCATTGACTACAGCCGTTAATCATCGTTTTTAATCTTATATCTAATACGTCTATCAATAGTATCGTAGAAAACATCGTTTAATTAATTGAAAAATATTATCTACCTTGCTAGAATATATCTATAAGAAAGTTAAAAATCACTTGTTGATTAGGCTTTGTAATCAATGAGCTTGACCCGCTGTCGGTACGCCAATACTGATAATGGGCTTTTTTATTGCTTTCATATATTTAATTGTTATCTTAATTATAATGCATATGATTTTCAAATAAAAGATAATATTTCACGCAAATATTTCTTTTTATCAAAAACGCGAATGCTACAAACTGTTTTTTTATAAAAGTTCCTATTTCATCAAATTCTAGTAATTTATAAAAGAATGTATTTAAATTATTAAGCAAAATACATACAATCCTTCTTTTTACATAACAAATTAATGAATAAAAGTGGTAATTATAACGAAAAATACGTCATATCTTATGCTAAAATGAGCATTTTTTCCAAATATAAACAAACCCCCCATGATTAATCAAATTATTTTATCCTCGTAATTAGAAACTTAAAGTTTCTAAACTAAAATACAAGGAGGAATAATCATGGAAGATTATTCGAAAATTGAGATCCTAGAAGCAGCTATTACGGCTACTAAGGACAAAACTATCACTTTGAAAGATATTGAAACTCAAATTAAAAAGTTAGGTTTCAAATCTGGCGTTGAAAGTTTTTCATCTTCAACGAAGCAAGCAGTTGTGAGTCAATTGAAATTGGAAAAGGCTAAGAAGCAATCTGATAAGTTATTGATCGTTACTTTAGAAAATGAGTTAAAGACTGCACACGAGCAGCTTGAAGATCAGTCCCAAATCATTTCTGTATTAAAAAACATTAAATCAGAAATTGATCAATTAAAAAAAGAAATTATTGCTTTGAAAGACGAAAAAGCTACACAGCCTGCTTCATCCAATACTTCTGAAGATGCTGAAGATGTAGATGTGGATGCTATTTTTGATAATCAACCATTATCATATCCATTAAATGACAAAGCTCAAGACGAGAGTCAGGATTTCGATTACAATAATGAGGATTCTAACCAATAGTTCGTAGCTTAACTTAATTAATAAAAAACCTATTAAATCACGGTTATAATACCAAGATTTAATAGGTTTTTTTGTGCCAAAATTTAAGGCTAAATTAAAATGTATTCTTTTTATTTTTAACGTCCTTCCCCTAAATAACTTTGTAAGACGTCTAATCTGTTATGTCCCATATATTTAGATAATTGATAAAAAGCACCATACTGTGCACTATAAGCTCCAATTTGATAACTATCGTGTAAATTGATAGATTTATAGCCTTTAGTATATTTGGTATGACCATTAGCTTTTAAACCATTTCGAAAATAAATAATTTTCTTCTTCGTACCACTAAAATTATGCTGATTAAGTTGCTTAATCATATGCTGCGCATAGTTAGCACGATGAATGTGAGTTGGCACATTATGATCAAACGATCGATAAAAAGGTTGATTAATTTTTAGATTATGACGAAAGTCAGATTTACTTTTTGGTCTTTCAGATATTGGACGTATTTTTTTAGCATAAATTTGTTTCATTTCGTTTTGCAAATCCTGTCGACATTCAGTCCATCTAATTTTACCGCCCTTACCCTGAACAATCGCAAATAATCTGCCATCTTTTGTTTGATAAATTGATCGATCACCTAAGCCATCCCTACCATTTTGTGAAGATCCACCAGTTAATTCACGCCTTCTTAAACCAAATGCTCGGATAGTATCGATTTGATTTTTATATTGAGCGTAGGTATGCGGATGAGTGCTAATCCATTCGCGACTACTCATCGATTTCTGACGCTGTTTTGCAAGTAATGTTGATCGTTTGGGCATGTCAGGAAGCTTACTTTTTTGGATTCGCTGACCATTTTTCCAATATCCTGAACCAATCATTAGATGATTGATCATTAGTGCATCAGATCCAATGGTAGAAGCAGAGTAACCTTGGTAGCCATTAACATTTTGATCACGTTCATAAAGCAAATACTTTTGAGCAAAGCTAGGTGTAATTTGTTCCATTTTTTTAATATTATTTTGTCGACAAAATTCTGCAAATTTTTGTGCACGTGCCCAATGCTTTTTATAAGAGTTGTCTGAAAAAATATGATGATAATCAGCCATTTTTCCGTTGTGTGCCTTTTTGATTTGCTGTCGAGTAGTTTTAATTCCATTTTTCCTTTGTTTAATTAGTTCAGAACGGAAAATATGACGTAAATTTTTAGGCATTTTATATTCCTTCTTTATAACAAATTTAAGAGTTAAAACACCGAGCCAAGTAGGAAACTTACGATTCCAAATCAGCAATTTAATGTCTTGCCATCGACAAGCGGCTCGTAATAAGCAACATTAATTTCTACTTACTTGCCAATATGGGATTTATTTCGAAAATAATGCAGCTAAATCTATGAAAAAAGTAGATTTAGCAGTGACAGCCGATTGGAGCGAGCGTTGATCTCAACGCCTGCGACTGTCTCTTTCTGCTCCACAATGCTTTTTAGCAATGGAATTTTTTATCAAAAATTCCAAAGCCAAAAGCAAAGTTCCGCTAAAAAGAGACAGTCGCTTTTTTATCACTTCAATCTATCTTGCACAACTTGTAACAGTGAATTTGAAATCTGTTCCAAGCTAATTTTTTTCTACGAAAAATTAGCAAGTCACAATTTCAAATTGCGTTGCTCTTTCTAAACAAAAATGCCATCTAGAAGCAAGTTTTCTACATGACATTTCTAACACCTTTTAAATAATAAAATTATTCTTTGACCCCATGGTCTACCTCTGATTAATATCAACATTTTAAAACATTCCCTTCTAATTAGTTACCAAATTTTACTGGACCAATATTACATTTTGGGCCTCTCCTTTTAGTTCAACATAGCTTCATTGGAAACCACATTTGAACCCATTTTTGAGTACAAAAAAAGCCCACTTTTATACAAAAAAGTGCGACCTTAATAATACTCATAAAATTAATGCCCTAACCGCTACACATGCTTGGTATTCAAACCAGTTAACAGGGTTAGGCTGTTAACGCACCGGAGCTTTTTCTTTAAATATAATTACAACCTAGCTAGTTCCGTCAGATACATCATCAGTTGTAATTTCACATAGCTCAACTGTGAGCCTCAATTAAACAAAATACTTCGACAAATGTGTCAAAGTCCATCACTTAAAGAAGTGATCAAAATAAAATAAAATAATATCTTTACACAGATAATTTTACCATCATTATGCTGTATTCTGAAATAAAACTTGAGCATACAAAAAGACGATCGTAAAACGACCGTCCACAACTCTGCGAACTAATTGGCTGATTAGTTCTTAACACACGCTATAGTGTATTTACTTTTGTACTATCCACATTATAACATGATAAAATTAAAAAGCACGTTATTTGAAAAGGGCGGCTCCCTTTTACTCTGCGTGTAGAAGGAGGTATAGCTCCGTGAAGTGGTATTTACTTTTTGTACTAGTATTTATACCAATAGATCGTCGCAACAAGTTCTTCAAGCACTTTAAGAAAGCAATCAAAAAGGCCCTTAAAGCTCTCCTTGATGAATTACTTCGTTGATCTGTGATCTATTTCTCCAATACCAAAAAGGTCGTCCTTAAGGGCGGCTTTTTTTGTTGATATTTTGTATTCTTAATTCTCTAAATCGTCGATATATTGTTGCTTTAGATATTCCTAACTTCTTACTGATTTCTGAATAGCTCATATGATTTTGGGTATGTAATTTCCAAGCAAAATCTATTTGTTCTTTGGTGTATTTGCGCGGCATTCCATCATGAAAATTAGGATTATTTGCTTTAGCCCAAGCTTTCCCTTCTTGAGTTCTACTTACGATTAAATCTCGCTCAAATTCTGCAAATGCAGAGAACACAGTGCAGATTAAACGACCACTTGGTGAATTATCAATAGTTCCAATATTTAAAACGCGTAGAATGACGCCCTCATCATTCATTTGTTTTACAATGCTAAGCGCGTCTTGAGTATTCCTTGCTAATCGATCTAATTTAGTGACAATCAAGGTGTCGCCATTTTGAAGTTTATCCATTAGCTTATCAAATTCAGGACGATTAGCAGTGGTACCAGTGTATTTATCTTTAAAAATCTTACTAGCACCTGCACGTTTTAAATCGTCTATTTGAGTTGCGTAATCCTGTTGAGCAGTAGACACTCTGGCGTAACCATATATCATTTGCAGCATTTTCCTTCATTCTATGATACTAAGTCTTGAATACAGCTTATATCTTGATTTTAAAGGCTTTTAGTTTTGTAATCAAGACTTTCAACTCTTGATTACAGAATTGCAATAAAAAAAGCTTTATTGAAATAAAGCTTTTAATCTTATTTTTTATAAATTAATTCTCCACCAAGGGTCATATACATTAGTTCTCATCTGTAACATCTCCTTTCAACGTAACAAGTTATTAGCTTTAAAATTCTAAATGAATATGAATGTGAAAATTAGGTTGTGCTTTCATAAACAAATTTTTCCTTTCTATATAACTCTTCACGCTATTTTTTCAGTATTAAAGTTCAATATCGACATCGATTACAATATGACGATTAGGTTGTACTCGCATAGTTATGCTCCTTTCTAAAAAATCCTTTTAAAGCTTAATGCAATAAATTTTTTCAATTTATTACAAACCTCTTCTTTGCCAAGGTCTGTCTCCAAAAACAATGCCCATAAATAATCTCCCCTTTCTTTAACTGTATTAATTTAAATTTTTACTTATATGGTGTAATCCATATTGGTAATGCTGTTTTTTGCATTTTTTATTTCCTTTCTATGTGATTATTATTTATTACCATGTCTATCAGCAGCTAAAGTTACATATACTAATGCAGTCATTATAAAAACTCACTTCCTTTAAAAATTGAATTTAAATAGTCAAAAGATTTTTTAATTTACTTAAACTTGATTAGCAAACCCTCTACAATACTTTCAAGTTTCTTTTTTTCTGAAGATCTTTCGATCTTAGTCCCTTTTTCTTCCTTCTTTTCGTTTTCAGTCATAAATTACATTTGATGAATAATAGGTCTAAAGATACAATTGATATCCATCATTAATCGCCCCCTTACTAGTGAAAAAAATTTTATTCATTGTCAAATATCAACTTAACTATTAAATCATTCACATTTTTCATTTTATTTCCTCGCTTAATTAATTTATGCTTTAAGTATATTGGGATTAGATTAAAAAAAACAAAAAAATCGTATTTGAACATTTTATGGGTTAAATGTTCAAATACGTTTTTTTACATATGCTTATTTAAAAATTCCTCTAACTCAATTCCATACGCTTTCATTCCAGTTAGTTTCAAACCATTAACAATACCTCGGCAAGTATCTAAATCTTCCTGTTTGCCATTAAAATGATAATTAGTTAAATGTTTATAGAAGAAAAGTAAACTTTGATAGAAATAAAATTGTCGCCGATTGTAAAATTAAATTGAACACTTGATAAAAAATAAAAAGTCCATTCGGACCTGTTTGATAGAATGTAGTTACCACACAACATTTAGAAACGAGGTCAAAATGGACTCTTTAC
>NZ_NFKZ01000030.1:0-21971 GCF_002160635.1 Lactobacillus gallinarum | reverse complement strand
GAAGTCGAACGTATGTCTCTATTTTTAGAATAAAAAAAGCTGACTGCTAGGTCAGCTTGGCCCTATCCATCCCCGCATTAAAATACGGGGATTTTCGGGCGTTTTTCATTAAAAAAATCAACTTTTTCTTTACTAATGATAACCAAAAAATAATATTTATCGCTTATTGACATCGCGTCACTTTACTGATATTATTTCTTATAACGATTTATATATTGAGAGGCGCCAATGACGCTGCCAATACACAAATGAAAACTGAAGAAGTTTCTCAAATGGGGAATGGCTTTGTTAAAGGCCATTCTCTATTTTTGACGAAAGGAGTGATATGTCCTTTATGGATAATCACATACAAAAGCCTTGGGCTGTTACTCAGTCTGAGGTACTAACAGAGACAAATACATCAGAAGCCGGCTTAAGCGATGACGCAGTTCGAATACGTCAAAAAGATGGTTTAAACGAACTTGCTGCTAAGCCTCCTAAAACCACCTTGCAAATGATCAAAGAGCAAATCATTGATCCAATGATCATGATTCTAATCGGCGCAGCCTTCTTTTCAGCTCTTTTTCATGAATATACTGAAGCGATCATCATTGCTATGATCGTGGTCATCAATACTATTATTGGTATTGTGCAGGAAAAGAAAGCTCAATCATCCTTAGCTGCTTTGCGGGATATGAGTGCTCCCATGGCTCATGTTATTCGCGCCGGCAAGGAGCAACTAATCCCCGCTAAAGAATTAGTAGTCGGTGATATTGTCAACTTGCACGACGGTGACATGGTTCCAGCAGACATGCGTCTTCTCGAATCCGCCAACCTAAAGATTCAGGAAGCATCCCTCACAGGTGAATCCGTACCTGTGGAAAAAGATGCAGATACTGTTTTAGCTAAGGACTGCAGTCTTGGTGACCGCATCAATATGGCTTTCAGCTCTTCAATTGTTACCTACGGACGCGGACTAGGTGTCGTGACCACTACAGGTATGAACACCGAAATGGGTGCCATTGCCGGCATGCTAGAAGATCAAACTGAAATTGAAACGCCATTAAAACGTAAATTAACTAGCGTTGGTAAAATTTTAACAATCATTGGTATTTTTGTCTGCATCTTGGTATTTATCATTGGTGCAATGTACCAAAAACCGCTTTTACCCCAATTTTTAATCGCTATTTCGTTAGCAATCTCCATTATTCCTGAAGGTTTGCCTGCCACAGCTACAATTGTGATGGCCCTTGGCGTTAAGCGCATGGTAAAAAAGAATGCTTTGATTAAGAAATTACCAGCTGTGGAAACCTTGGGTAACGCTACTGTCATTTGTTCCGATAAAACCGGTACTTTAACTTTAAATAAGATGACAGTTACTAAAACAGCTGCTGGCGACTTCAATGAAATTGATGTTAAAGATATTAAACCTAATAAGGTTTACCAAGCGTTAGCCTATGCTGGTGCCCTTTGTAACGACGCCAGCTTGAAGGATAACGAGGCGATCGGTGATCCTACCGAGGTTGCTTTGATTCCTTTTGCTAAAAAATTAGGCTTCAACCAAACAGAATTAAAAAAGGCTCATCCCCGTCTATTTGAACAACCTTTTGATTCAGATAGAAAACGAATGACCACCTTGCATAAAATTAATGGTCAATATGTTTCCTTTACTAAGGGTGCAGTAGACGAAATGTTACCGTTATGTAATCACATCATGACTGATAATGGCGTTCGTCCAATTACGACTAATGATAAAAAACGAATCTTGAACTTGATGCAAAACATGTCTAACGAAGCATTACGCGTACTAGGTTTTGCCACAAGAGCTGTGGATAACTTGCCAAGTGAAGGAACCGATTTAGAAAATAATTTAACTTTCATTGGTATCAGCGGTATGATCGACCCACCTCGTGAAGAAGTGGCGGAATCGGTTAAGACTTGTCGTCAGGCCGGCATTAGAACCATTATGATTACTGGTGACCACAAGATTACTGCTTTAGCTATTGCTAAAAAGCTCAATATTTACCAAAACGGTGACTTGGCTATATCTGGCATTGAACTTGATCAAATGTCTGACGACGAACTTGATCAAGCGGTTAAAAAGACGACTGTGTTTGCCCGCGTTTCACCTACCGATAAGTTAAGAATTATTCAAAGCTTGAAGCGTAACGGTGAAGTAACGGCAATGACTGGTGATGGTGTTAACGACTCACCTGCTTTAAAGGCTGCCGATATCGGTGTAGCCATGGGTGTTACCGGTACCGACGTAGCCAAAGACGTGGCTGATATGGTACTTTTAGATGACAGTTTTACTACTATTGCTTACGCAATCAAAGAAGGTCGTCGCGTTTACCGTAACATTCAAAAAGTAATCCAATTCTTGTTAGTTGGTAATATTGCTGAAATTACTACTTTGTTTGTTGCGACATTATTTAACTGGGATGCACCATTATTAGCTGTGCATATCCTGTGGGTAAACTTAGCCACTGCTACTCTACCTGCTCTTGCTTTAGGCGTTGACCCTGCAAGCAAAAACATTATGAAACATAAGCCCGTAAATCCAGGTACTCTTTTTGAAAAAGATCTTGTGTGGCGCGTGGTTACTCAGGGAATCTTCGTTGCGCTGATGACTTTAATTGCTTACTTCATTGGTGCAAGCATTGATAATCCAATCACTGGTCAAACAATGGCCTTCAGCGTATTGGCTTTATCACAAATGTTGAGAGCCTTTAACCAGCACTCTAACACCGATCCTATCTGGAAGAGAGCTACCGGTATGAATATGTGGTTGATATTTTCATTCATTGTTTCCGCATTTTTCATGGGCTTGATCCTATTTGTTCCAACTTTACGAAAAGTATTCTACATTACTAATCTTTCAGCTGGTCAATGGTTAGTTGTCATCGCCTTATCCTTGCTTTCAATTGTACAAGTTGAAATTTTCAAAGGATTTAAGAAGCTAAGAACTAATTCAAACAAAAAACAATTAATTGAAGAATAAAAATAAAGGATCCTTATGTAGGATCCTTTTTTCATACGCTTAATTTAATTCTTCAATATCTTTAAGTAAGCTGTCTTGCTCTGGCGTTAAACGCTCATGTTCTTTACGCAGCTTTAAGACTTGCTTACAAGTATGCAAGATTAGCTTAGTCTTTTCATAGTTTACTTTTTAACGATTGCACTAGAAAATGTTTGCGCATTAGACTCAATCAGCTGATTTGAATTATTAGCAAAAAGAGATACCCCAATTCCTAATGCCGCTAAAGTAAGCCAGACTTTTTCTAATAGTTTACTTTTCATATGTGTGCACTCCTTTTTGCTATATTATACAAAAAGTATCGATCTATTAGTGTTGTCTGCGCTTACATTTAACTAAATTGTAACATTCTTTAGTTAGTCTTAAGAGTTACTTCCCCGGCCACATCTGTATTAAAGAAATCTGCCACTTCATGGACGTTCATGTCCTGGCCTAGTGCCCACATCAACTTGGTAATGGCACTCTCAGAAGTCATGTCGCACGCACTGATCGCACCTTCTAACAAGGCTTCGCGTCCTACTTCATACTTAGTTAGGTCACTACGTTCATATAAACATTGGCTGCTGGCAATTACAGGGATGCCCTGTCTGATCAACTTACCAATTGCGGCCACCATGTTACGGCGAATAAAGTTCATCCCACCTAAACCATAGGCTTCAATAACAATTCCTTGGCAGCCACTATCTACCATCGCAAAAAGTAAATCAGGATCAAAGCCTGGGAATAATTTAACTAAAGAAACATTAGAGTCAATCTTGGTATTCAAGCAAGTCTCACCCGTTTTTTTCTTGGGTGTGTAATCAGGATTGAAGACCAAGCCATCTGAAGAAACGGTTGCAACAGGCGGAACGTTAACACTTTCAAAAGCATCAAAGTTAGTCGTTCTAACCTTAACGGCTCTGCAGCCCAACATAATTTTATTATGGAAGGCTAAATAAATATCGGGTGGACAAGTAGCCGCTGCTGCAAAAGCTAAACGCAAATTATCGTGGGCATCACTTAAGACAACATTGATAGGTACCTGGCTTCCAGTTAAAACCACTGGAATATTAATATTCTTCAACATAAAGGTTAACATTGAAGCAGTATAAGCCATTGTATCGGTACCGTGTGAAACCACGATTCCATCATAGTCATTACGATATTTATAAATATTTTCCGCAATAAATTTCCATTCTTCTGGTTGAATATTAGAAGAGTCGAGCTGCAAAATATCGTGAACGTCGATATCATACGGTAATTTACCCAGCATTTTAATCAATTCTTCGCCAGTTTCTTTAGGTACTAACCCTGCATTAGATGCAACTGATGCAATCGTCCCACCAGTTGAAAGCAATAATAACTTCTTTTTTTCCATCTTTATTTCCTCTACCTTTGCAATTTACGCCGTTTTGCATATTCATTAATGATTAGATCAATTAGAACATAGGCTGAACTGAAAGTCACGACCTTTTTACTAAACTGAAATGGCGTAGTCTTGAAAAAGAAGCTGTAATCACTAAGAGAAGCTAATTTTCCCGGCTGCCAGCTTGTTAAAGAAACTAGCTTTAACTTATTATTAATAACATCGATTTTCTTCAATTCTTCAATAATTGTCTTATTAAAACCACCAAATGAAATTACAAACAACATATCATTTTCTTTGGCAGCTTGACCCAGCATTGAAACTTCATCACGCGCACCTGGTAAAATAATCGCATTTTTACCTATTAAGTAAAAAGAATGAGCCAAATACTCCGCAATAATCTGCTGTTGCCATCCCGTCGAATAAATATAGATAGTTCCTGCTTGATCTAAATCCGCACATAAGTTATGCAAATCCAATCCCTTAAAATATTTAAAGGTGTCATTGATTATTTTCTGCAGATTATCGTCAAATTGCAATTCTTGTGCATGCTTAGCATATTGCTCTTTTCTCGCAATCAATTCAGACAATTCAAATTTAAGTTCACTAAAACCGCTCAAGCCTAATTTTTTACTCAAACGAAAAATAGCAGATTTAGAAACATATAATTTCTGCGCTAATTCCATTAAGCTCAACTTACTAGCTTCCTTGGGATACTTGAGCAAATAACTGACTATTGCCTTATCAGTATCATTGAAGCTTTCTTTTTTCTTCATTACTACTGTTTCTAAATCCATCTCTATGTCCTTTCTGCCATAACTTTATATCAAGTTCAGAATATCATGATCAGCACAAAAAAGGTAGCTATTCAATTATAGAATAGTTACCTTCTTCTTATTTGTTATGACTTTTAAAATTGTTATTTAAGTTCTGGCCAATATGGAGCGTTAACTGGAATCATGTCATCCAAGATCTTCTTAGCTACAGATGCATCTGGAACAGTCTTGTTCAAAGCAAAGGCTTGGAGCATCTTTTGGTATGAGTGCTCTACATAAGCATCAACAACCAATTTTTCACAGGTTTGTTGTTCCATCATCAAACCTCTTTGGAAGCGGCCAGCCTTACCAGTTGCCATTGGTTGAATACCATCAGCACCAAACAATGCTGGAACTTCAACGATTGAATCTGGATCCATGTTTGAAATAGCACCGTTGTTTTCGCAGTTAGCTAAGAACTTCTCGTGAGTGTTGTAGGCAATAGCGTGAATAATATCTACGATATATTCTGAGTGCAACCCTGAAATGTCCCAAATATTATTCTTAGCAGTACCTGCCTTAACGATTCTTTCACATTCACCGAAGACAATCTTTTGACGGTGTTCACGAATTTCATCAGTACGAGTGTGCTTTGGATCGGCGTTTGCTACTTCATATTGTGGGAAGTAGTAGTATTGCATGTAGTTGTTTGGCAAGGTTTCTGGATCCATCTTGTAGTCGTCAGCAACCTTCTTAAAGGTAGCTTCCCATGAAGCTTCAGTGTCCTTGTCGTAGTCGCCGCCTACCCAGTAACCGTGATCCTTAACGTATTCCTTAAGCTTAGGCATTAAGTCTTCGCCGGTCTTCTTGTTTCTAACTTCTTTCCACCAGCCGAAGTGGTTCAAGCCGTAGTAGTTGAAGTCAATGTCGTGCCAGCTGTCAAGACCGCAGATAGCTGCCATTCTGTCCATGTCATCAATAGGCATATCACAAATGTTGATAATTTTTGCATTTGGACGAAGACGACGGCAAGCCTCAGCAACAATCGCAATAGTGTTGGAGTAGTTGATCATCCAAGCGTTTGGTGAGTATTCTTGCATCCAGTCAATAATTTGAATGATTGCAGGAATTGAACGAAGACCATAAGCCATACCTCCGGGTCCTGTAGTTTCCTGACCATTTACACCATATTTTAATGGAATCTTTTCATCTAAACTTCTCATGTGGTATTTACCAACACGAATTGAACCCATTACGAAGTCAACGTCAGTAAAGGCTTCCTTAGGATCAGTGGTGTATGAGAACTTAATTTGTGGAGCTCTTTCCTTCATGATAATCTTAACAGCTTCACCAATCTTCTTTTGACGTTCTGCATCGTTATCGTAGAACTTCAATTGTCTCATTGGGAACTTGTCTTGGCTCTTGATTAAGTCGAGTACAAATCCCGGTGTAAAAGTACTACCACCACCGGCAATAACTACTGAATATTTCTTACCATCCATAGTTCTTTATTCTCCTTTTTAGTAAGTTGATATCTTTTCGAATTGTTTAATTACCTTACGCATATATTTATAACATTTTTCTTCTAGCTTGTATTCGTTTTCATTGGCTTCAGACTTTGTTTCAGGACTTGAACCTCATTTTAGATCTCGAAATATATTTCAATCTTTACATTACTATACCAATATAGTTTTTCCATTAAATTATATCTTATATATACTTGTTATCATAACAAGCTTAAAAAATATCAATTTTTATTTATTTTATTTTTCTACTATATAAACCTGCACTATTTACACAAAATTGCCTTTAATCCCCGATATAATGGCATTTGCTCTTTTAAAAAATACTACTATATTAATATAACTAAGGTTATATTAATATAAAAAATTATATATTCTTATTTTTTAAAAACTTTTTTTACATTATTTAATAAGTGTGCAACTTAATATCCTCATCGCCCTCAAGCAGCATGCTACCAGCGTTTCTAGCGCTATTCCCCTCCATATATATATACGTATATTATTGTCTTTTGTTATTAAATATTTTCACATATAGACTTTGGTTTTATTCCTGTTAGTCTATTACTTGAAGAGACTTATAGCGGGACTCAAGAAATTGACTACTTCTTGAGCTTTGAATTTTCATATTTTTGGGAATTTTTGATAGAGATTAACTTTTTAATAAATAGGGGATTAGGAAAATGAGAAAGAATGTTAAACTTTTATCAATCATTAGTATTGCCGCTGCTTTAGCTGGTGGCACTATTACCGCTTTAAACAATAATGTAGAGACTGCAGCAAATTCAACTGTTGAAGCTGCTTCTATTACTTTGCCTTCTGGTTATACTAAGAGTGCCATTATTAAATGGAACCAAACTGGTAGAGCAAGCAAGGCTTTAATCAATGCCTCAAAGAAAGGCATGATAGAAAACACGGACAGTGGTGCTGGTTCTGACGATACCTTAGTTAACGTAACTAACTTAAGCCACAGCCAAAAGGTTGAATTGAGTAAGTACACTTTAAGCTTGATTAACTCTGCTCGTCATCAACTTGGCAAGAAGTCTTGGACTTACAAGGCTGGTGCTTTGCACTTTGCAGATCGTGTAGCTGACCAATACTACTCACACAACAAGTCTTGTTGGGATGCAGACCACTATGTACCTGGTATCGAGCGTGCAGCTAAGGCTTCTGGTCTTAACTCAAGAGTAGGTCAAGTCTACGAAGACGAAGCAGCCTTACCTATTTCTTCAACTTACAACACTAATATGCGTACCATGTCAGCACTGAAGAACCAAATTTACTTCAACGTTAAGCAAATGCTTTTCGGTGGTTTCTATGGCTCATACAGTCAAATGAATGATTCTTCAAGATACACTGAATGGGAACACGCTGGCGACTTGCTTGGTTGTCGTACTGAGCACTACGATGCTAAGACTAAATACTTTGGCATTAGCTTCAGTGGTTTAAGAGGCGATTCAAGCAAGATTAGTGTTCACATGATGGGCGTTGCTAAGCGTTACATCCAAAACTACAAGAAATTTAATCGTTAATATTGACGTTGTAGTTTAAAACTTAATAAAGTTTCCTAATCCAAGAGTTCAAAAAGGTTTAGTCACCTGTTTGAACTCTTTTAATTTACTTAAAAAGGCCAAATTGCTCTGGTTTTCAGACAATTTGACCTTTTTGTGTTCTATATTAGGCAAGATTAATAATTAAAAGTAAGTACTTAAAAGCCTATTCTCATCGTATTTTCGGCAAGAATGTTGTTATATCAACGTTTCAAGCACCTTCAGCAATTATAAGTTTTAAATTCTAGTTTTTGTTTTTTTATTTTATAAAAATTTTTTTGAAATATCTATTTATATATAACCTGCTTGAACTATGCTTACATCAAGCCATAAACCAATTATTATCAAAAATGGCTATTGCTATATTTATGTAGGCTTGGTATATTTTATAAAAATAAAATTTAAACAAAATCTTTGAACTTACTTGGAGTTGTCATTGAAAGGGATGAATGGAATGAGAAAACATACAACTTACGAGATTTTACGCGAGGAATTAACTAGAGGTATTATTACCAAATACTCTGTTACCCAATTTTGCAAGGCTACTGGCATGAGCCGCGGCGTCTTTTATAATACTTATACTGGATTAACCGATTTATTTTGTAAAAGTATTCAAGCAGAAATTAGAAACCATTTCCGTGAATATGGTGATTGCCAATCGAATCAATTGGTCTTCGCCTTTCTTAGACAAATTGGCAATGATCGTCTTTTCTACACTAACATTTATCGTCTAACTCGAAAAAAGCACACTAATCATATCTGCACTCAAATTAATCGCACACTTTTTACAGAGATGCAAAAGCACCTTTTCAATAGCGATTATTCCAATAAACATATTAAGAGCATGACTAACGTTCTTCTTGCCCACATCACTAATTGGATCGATCACGGCTGCGATGCTCAAGTCCTTGACGTTTACACTGATGTAGAAATCATTCTGCCTAAATAAAAAACGCTGCTAGCTCATAGCTGGCAGTATTTTTTATTATATGCGTTTAATCATGTGATCGTATGTCCGATCCCCAATTGTCATTGTCTTTTCAGTTTGATAGCCCTTGTGCTCATATAATCGTTGCGCACGTGGATTTTCTTGATCAACATTTAAACTCAAAATATGATAGCCCTGCTTAGCCGCAACTTTTTCAGCTTCATCAAGCAAGTGACTAGCAATCTTTTCTCCCCAATGATCAGGGTCAACCGCTAAGGCATCAATATACCATTCATGTGGCCAAGCTTCTTGATCTGAAAAGATCACCGTTGAGATTGGCAAGCCTGTTTTTGCATAATCATGACGCAAGACTATATCAATAATCTTTTGATCCTTGTATGGGTACATATCAAGAATACCGACTACTTTACCCGCTTTCTCACTTACCCAGATACGGCGGTATGAGTAGCGGTAATCCTCTGAGATAAAACCTAATTTCATCAAACTATAAAATTGATCCTCTGGTAACTTTTCAATCGTCTCCATCTGCATTTCATCAAAAATCTGCTTCAAAATTGGATATACAAATGGAAAATCTGTTTTTCTCGCTCTTCTAATCATTATTCTTCCCTTTCATGCTTTTTACTATAAGTATAAGCCTAATTTTCGTTAAAACAAAAACTATCATTTTTGAAACTTATATGGTATATTATAAGTAGATAAAGTAAGCGCTTACTTTAATATATATTTTAGAAATGAGGTGTTGTTGTGATATCAAATACTGAAATTGATTGGTTTTCCTTCAATGAAAATATAAAATACCACACATCTAAAGACACCCATCAAGCCAGGAGTCATGCGTAAAAGGCGTTTGATTCGTGTCTTGGATACAAAAAGACGAGGATTACAATGGTAGTCCTCGCTTTTGGTTTTAATCTTATTTTCCAAATAAAGCCGCATAAATTTTATCAGCGCTATTACTCAAATCGCCATACCGACTGCTATCTGTACTTTGCAAAATCACTGCATTTTGCCCATCTTTAGAAATGCGTGCCTTGAATCATCTTCTGCGCATTGGCATCGTCATTATTATACGGCGCATCTCCCATCGGACCAGCAGGATCCAGGCCACTAGTCATCTCCAGCAAATTCAACACACTAATATTCTGACCATTTGGAACATTGGGATAAAATTTATTTACTTTATCATCTAAGCTAAGCTTGTTCTCACTCACTGCCAGCATAATCATTCCTGCCGTTAATTCCTTTTGCACGGAATTAATTAAATAAGCGGAATTCGCGTTGCCTACCGTTGTATACTGCCATATTCGTTGTTTATTTTTATAATTTCTTACCTAATTCCTTGATGTACTTACGAAGAGCATCGCGTGTCTCTGGGTGAGTTAAACCATATTGAATTGAAGTTTCAAGATAACCTTCTTTATTACCAACATCAAAGCGTTCGCCCTTAAATACATGGGCAAATACACGTTGAGTCTTGTTCATGGTATCAATGGCGTCAGTTAATTGAATTTCGCCGCCACGACCTGGCTTTTGGTGTTCCAGAATGTCGAAAATTTCAGGTGTCAATAAGTAACGACCGATAATTGCCAAATCACTTGGAGCCTTGTCAACAGCTGGCTTTTCCACAAAGTTTTTAACATTGTATAAATCAGGTGCGATATTGCCATCCGGTGCAATTACACCATACTTGGAAACTTCCTTGTGTGGCACCTTCATAACGGCAATGGTTGATGCGTGAGTCTTGTCGTAATCGTTGATCAATTGCTTAGTCAAAGGCACCTTGTCCTTCATCAAGTCGTCGCCAAGCATAATCACGAATGGTTCACCAGCTACGAAGCTACGTGCGCGGTAGACTGCATCCCCCAAGCCAGCTGGGTGTGGTTGACGAGTGTAGTACAAGTTCACGCCCAAATCAGTAATTTCTTGGGTTAACTTGAGCAAACCAGACTTACCGGTCTTTTCCAAGTCTTGCTCCAATTCAGGATTAGAGTCAAAGTGGTTTTCAATCGCACGCTTGTTTTTACCGGTAACGATTAAAATATCTTCGATTCCTGAAGCCTTAGCTTCTTCAACGATAAATTGAATGGTTGGCTTGTCAACAATTGGCAACATTTCCTTAGGCAATGCCTTAGTTGCTGGCAAAAATCTAGTACCCAATCCTGCTGCAGGGATAATCGCTTTTCTTACTTTCATGATTTAATCCCCTAATATATAAATAGCTATATTATTGCCTAAAATATAATGAGTTTTCGTCATTTGTTAAAGTCATATTTGCACATGTTAACGGTGTACGTTTACTTGCAAATGAATTAAATCTTGCTTTAACTACTTTCTCTTATTTTTATGAATATCCGTAGCCTGATTGGACTTCTTCAAATTCTTGAGAACTTCATCGGTGTGGGTTGATAAATATGAGAAAACAAGCACATCCACCACAAAAAGTTGGCTGATCAAAGAAGTTGTAGCTCCGGATCTAATGGCCGGCTCCCCAATATCTTGAGTTAATAAAACCAAATCTACTTTTTTGGCAATTGATGCCCTCGGATTAGCCGTTAAAAGAAGCGTGGGGATGCCAAATTCATCAGCGACTTTTAGCAAATCACTAATTTCCGTAGTTTTACCATCGTTACTAATCAAAACTAACAAATCGTTTACTGTAAATGAGGCCAACTTGGCTAAAGTAACGTGAAAATCCGGCATATAGCTGATATTTTTGCCGATTCGCATAAACTTTTGGCACATGTCATTGGCTACTAGACCAGAAGCAGCGGCTCCATAGACTAGAATCGAAGCGGAAGTGTTGATTTTTTGAATAGCTTTTTCCACACTTGGATCATTCAGCCCACCTTGTGTAGCTTCAATCACGCTCTTAAAACGAGCGGCCATTGTATTCTTGATTGCAGCGATGCCTTCTCCTGCATCGAATTCATGATAATCATTATTGCTTGCACTTGATCTGGCGGCAACCAGCTGCAGCTTTAGATCGCCAAAGCCATTAGTACCAATCTCTCGGCAAAATCGCACAATAGTCGCAGTACTAATCCCGGTATCTTTAGAAAGCTTTTGAATTGAGGAAGAAATAACACTTTCTGGATTAGCAATGATATACTCCCCTAAAAGTTGCTCTTTTTTAGGCAATTGCGCTTTCTTACCATTGATTATCGAAAAAATGTTTCGCATAGTTATTCACTACTTTTCATATAAATAAAACTCCTGACTTGGCTGAATCAAATTTACTAAAGGAAGAGAACCGTCGGTAACTCTTCCAACTACATTTACTCTCTTATTCATAGGAAGCGTATCTTTAACCAACTGAATTTCTCCTGTGTATCGCTGATAAAGATGATTATTTAAAGTGATGCTTCCTTTTTCCCTTAAAATCGTATTCTCTGGAGTAATCATTGGCACACTGTGCATTCGCGAATCCTCGCAACGTACCACATATTCAGCCGGATCAGGGCGTTGATTATGTTTTCCCAGGATATAATTGTACATTTCTTCAGAAGCATTTTCTGCTCTTTCTGTATAAAGAACAAGACTATCTTCATCTTGATAGGTTTTAATTTGGTTAAGCGACCGTTCACTAATGCCGGGATCACCTAAATAAAGCAAATCGATTCCTAATTCTTTCAATTCTAGAATGCTAGCTAAAGGGTCATAATACCTCTGATATTCTAGTGTCGGTAAACCTTCATGTAATGGTCCACGGAGATTTTCATCCCCAGCAAAAAATGCCTGAACATTCATGCCGTAATGCTTAAACATTTTTGTTTGCTCGGCTAAAAATTGACGACTAATTCCGGTATCAGGGCAAGGATAAAAGTTGAACCAAGCTTGTATACTCTCCATTTTTGCATCAAAGGCAACTAGTTGCTTTAGTTCTTCTTCTGTAAAAGTGCTGCCGTTTATGCCAATTTCGATCTTCTGTGATAAATCAGCTATCTGTTCAGGTGCCAATCGATCATCAATTCTTAGTCCGGTAATTCCTTGCTCTTTCAAAGAATCTAAGCTGCTCAACGAAATATTCAATTTCTCTAAGCTAGCCTGATCGATATCAACCATTACATCTAAATTATTCTTCTTAGCTAAATTGCCCAAACTAAGCAATCTTGCTCGATATTTCTGAGAATCTTCTTCAGGGATGTGTACTGAGGTAAAAATCCCATTAAAACCATATTTCTTCAAATGATTGATATATTGTTCAGTCGCTGGGGTAATATCTTCATTTAAATAAAGCGAGAATCCTAACATAACTTATTCTTTCTAAAAAACAAAGCCAAAAAGCGTATCACTTTTTGGCTTTATTTTAGTTATTCTTGATAACTTCACTAACATTGCCATTATATTGTTCAAGTAGCTTTTGAGCTGCAGCTTTATCAGTTTTAGTCTTAATCATCGTAATGGCAAGAGGGACATCATTGTCTGCTTTCTTTAATGCCTCCAAAGCTTGCTCTTGCGTTGCAGCTGTGACGGCTGAAATAATTCGTCCTGCTCGGTCAACCAATTTTGAATTTGTTGGTAATACATCGATCATGACATTCTCAAAAACCTTCCCTTGCCTAATCATGACCCCAGTAGAAATCATGTTCAGGATCATCTTTTGTGCGGTTCCTGCCTTCATACGAGTAGAACCAGTGACAATCTCAGGACCAACTACAGCTTCAATTGCAATATTAGCATGTTTACCAATTTCAGAATCTTTAACGCAGGCGATTGAAATAGTGAGCGCACCAACTTTGTTAGCATACTCAAGGCCGCCAATTACGTAAGGAGTACGGCCGCTAGCAGCTATACCTAAAACCGTGTCTTTTTCATTCAGATTTAACTTTTTCAGATCTTTTGCACCTAAATCAGTGTCATCTTCAGCACCTTCAACGGCCTTGTACATTGCACCTTGGCCACCAGCAATTAAACCAATGGCTCTTTCAGGTTTAATTCCGTAAGTCGGTACCAATTCAGCTGCATCTAAGACGCCTAATCTTCCACTTGTACCGGCACCGATATAAACTAAACGACCGCCTTTTTTGTAACGTTCAGCCGCTCCATCAATTGCTTTTGCTATCTGAGCATCTTGAGTACCAACAGCGATGGCAACTTTTTTATCCTCTTCATTCATAATTTTGACCATTTCTGCAGTAGAAACAGTGTCAATATGCATGGAGGCAGGATTACGTTGCTCAGTAGTTAAATCTTTTATTGCCATTTTGCTTTCCTCACTTACTGGTAACTTCAAGAACAGGAGCACCTGCTTTAACTTCTCCAGACTGCAATAATTTCATGTCCTTAACAGTTTCTTTGTTAGTTACGGTCATTATTACAACTGGGTCTTTCCCTGCTTTCTTGATCTGATCAATATCCATTGTTCCAAGACTTTGACCGCCTTTAACTTCTTGGCCTTCTTTAACAGTAATGTCAAAAGGTTCACCTTTTAACTCTACCGTATCAATTCCAAGGTGGATTAAAATTTCAAGATTGCCTTTAGCAGAAGTCATAGTCAAAGCATGTTTAGTAGACATAACGCTGACTATCTTGCCGTCTATTGGGGCAACAATTGAACCATTTGATGGGACAATTGCAAAACCTTCACCGAGCATTTTTTGTGAAAATACTTGGTCATTAACTTTTTCCAAACCTTCAATTTGTCCAGAAACTGGAGCTTCAATATCTTGAGTAACTGGTTGAGAAACTTGAGCTGTGTTGGAAGCTTTCATATCCAAGTTAGTAGCCTTTTCTTCGGCTGTTCTTCTTTCAGCAACTACAGGACTTTCTTGACCATCTGGGAGCATAGCTTCCTTTGGAACACCCCAGAAGTAAGTAGCAATAAAACCACCAGCATATGCGGACAAAAGTCCAATGACATAAGCCCACCACATGTTATTAGCGATTAATGGAATCAAAGCAATACCTGAAGGACCGATAGCGATTGCGCCAACTTGACCAAAGGCAGCAACTACGGCACCACCGATACCACCACCAATACATGCAGTGATGAATGGACGACCTAATGGCAAAGTAACACCATAAATCAATGGTTCACCAACACCAAGAATACCAACAGGTAAGGCACCTTTAATCATGTTAACAAGTTGCTTGTTCTTACGACATCTTACCCACAAGGCAATAGCGGCACCTACTTGACCAGCACCGGCCATAGCTAAGATAGGAAGCAATGGGGTAAAGCCCATCTTTTGAATCATTTCCAAGTGAATTGGTGTCAAAATCTGGTGTAAACCGAGCATTACCATTGGTAAGAAGAATAGTCCGAGGATGAAGCCAGCAACAGGTCCACCAACTTTAAGTACCCAGTTAATTGCACCAACTAGTGAGTTTGAGAACCAGCCAGCTAATGGCATAATGAGGAAGACTGTGAATAACCCCATTATTAGGATAGTTAGGAATGGTGTAAAAATAATATCAACTGAGTCAGCTATATGCTTATGGAAGAATTTTTCAACATAAGATAATAGCCATACTCCTAGCAAGACTCCGATAATACCACCTTGGCCAGCAGCCAATGGCTTGCCGTCAAAAATGTTAGGAATAGTTACCGGAGCGACAATTCCTGGCAAGTAAACAATACCACCGATAATGCCACCTAAGCCTGGTGTAGCGCCAAATTCCTTGGCAGTATTAATACCAACATAAATGTTCAAGTAGGCAAAAAGCGCACTTGCGATCATTGATAAGACGGTGACACCCAAGTTCCAAGAAGCTGGCAACATCTTTACGGTGAGCATGTTTCTTAAAATACCTGCCACACCAGAAATCAAACCGGCACCAACGAAGGCTGGAATTAATGGAACGAAAATTGCTGAAATATGCTGTAAAGCAGCTCTCCACCAAGTCTTCTTAAGAGAAGCCTTATGAGCTGCGTGAACTTCGGCAGCTTTTCTTTCTACCTCACTCTTATTAGCTTGATAAGAATTCGTTGGGAAGCTCTCGCCTTCCTTAACTCCTGCTTCATCGTTCATAATCTTGGCTACTTTGGTATTAACACCTGGGCCAAGAACAACCTCAAGAGTGTCAGCTTCTACAACACCTAAAACACCATCGATTTTCTTTAACGCAGCGATATTCACTTTTGACACATCGCGTATTTTAATTCTTAGCCGAGTCATGCAGTGAATAAGAGATTCAACATTATCTATGCCACCTATTTGAACATAGATTTCATCACTCAAGCGTTGGTATTTACTCTCTTCCATGATGTTATCCTCTATCTATAAAAAGTAACAATATTTCATTATTGAAAGCATTTATAGACCTTGCAAGATTTATGTAATCGCTTTCTATACTTAAATATTAGTATCATACATGTGCTTTGTAAAGTTAAATAAGCTGATTCTTATAAAAAGATTTCAATTGCTATCTTATTGTATAGTGAAACTTTGTTACATATAAGATAGAAAGTTCGCTTGTAATTAGATTTCAAAAACAAAAAAGACACTCACCAAAAAATGAGTGCCAAGGGACCACTGTCCCACGCAAAGTTATACAGGGGTTTAATTCTTAGCCCCCTGTATTAGGCTAACTCCATGGAAAAAATATTGTTCCATTCGGATTTAGCTAATTTATCATTTTCCTTTTCCGGTTCTTCGCCATTAATACGACGATTTTCTAGGTAATCATCGATACCATTTTGAAAATCGTCTTTTAACTCATCAATACTATTTCCTTCATAAGAAATAATTGTATTCTTGAAGCCCAAAACATGGCCGAAAAGAATGCCATTTTCCTTCTCAATCGTTCCTCTGTATCCTTTGTATTCGAGTGAATTCATCGTCCGTTCCTCATGCTATTAACTTTTTTATCTATGGTTAAAAAATAACCCTTGCGATAGGACGTATCCATTAGAGCAAGGGGATTGATCTTTCTATATTTTAATAAAAACCGGGTATTAAAGCAAAATCCCTATAAACAAAAATGGGATATACCTGAAGGCATACCCCACGATCGCATAGCAATCAATGAACTAGATTAATGATATTTTACTGGTTTTATTAGTAAATATCAATCTAGAGTGATCCATTTCCACATTCTATCAGCTCTTAATACTCCCACACCAACTTAGAAAGCCGATTTCTCCTACTCATGCTTCTATCGGCCTTCCAATGTGTCGCCTTTAACAACCATACCTTTTTTCCTAAAGTCTTTAATCAACAAAATGAGTGTCAAGGGACTATTCAACTCTCAATCATTCCACTCCAAAATCTGGTCTATCCAGTTCGTTACTTCCTTACTAAAATCAGCTAAATCTTCCCTGTTAATCACACCGGCGTTCATTAGACTTAGAATTTCCACAAAAAAGTCACTGCGCCTAATATCAATAGCCACACCTGGCGACTTAGCATCCTGACGGATTCTTTTTTTCAACTTCCAGAAATTAGTCGAAGGATTATCATTTTCACTTAAGAGAGCAATATATTCTTTGTTGAGTTTAGCCATATATCTTTCCTGCCACTTGGGAAGCAAGCTTCTATATAATCTCCAATCATAATCAGATACTTCCATATGCTTTGCCCTTTTCTACGTAATTACGTTGTGTAAAACATCGGTCTTCAGAGAATCAGTTTTAATTTCTAGCATTTATGTTTATATCCAATACTCATAATCATCAGGAAAGTGCATACACTTTAAAATTTTCTCATTTATTTGAGAATTAAATTGATTATTAGCATTGGTTAACAATTTCTTTATAGAATCACTCATAGTAACATACTCAGTTCTATCAAGAACTAACCGAAGACTAATTATTAATTCAAATACGCCTGGTTGACTTTGAATTGGTAACTCACTCTGTCCTAATACGTTCTTGATAGACCGCATATTAGGGCCTCTATCTATAACTTTGGAATATGTTATTTCATTATGAGCAACTGCATTTCTAAACATATTAACCATATGATTAATATGTTCTATAATTTCTGGCATGATCGCATTTGTTTGGCTCAAATTATAAGTGATTTTATATCTTTGAGTAAAATCTCGTGATATTTTTTGTCTTATTTCTTCTTTACAATTTAAATAGAAATAATTCAAATCACCAAATGTCATAAATTCAGTCAATACCCACAAAGGAATACAATCGTGATGATTTAAATAATGTTTTATTGCATTATTTCCTCTTTTACGACTCTCCTGCTCTATTTTATTTGCTAAGGAGCTCGTGGTTTTCAAGACCTGCACAGTATTATGCTCATCATGATTAAAATTATTAATATCTAAATATGAATAGTTTTCTGGAAAAGACTCAGAAAATCTGTATGCTAATTCTGCACCTAAACTAGCTTCATATGATAGTAATCCATTGTATAAAATTGCTCTTAGTTTCTTATCAAATTCATAAAGATTTACAAAGTCTTCAAATCTTATTCCAATAATATATTGATGAGGAATAAGTGCCACTCCATGTTCATTCTTTTTAAGAAAAAGATTTTTATAACCATTGATTAAGCTATAATAGCCTCGTTTCATCAATTCATTTTTGGTATAATCCTCATTTTGAATTATTATTCCTTTTCCTTTTAAAAGATTTACTTGCTCTTCCAAAGTATGAAAGGGTCTGTCACTATTTTCCATATCTATCTCCAAAACAAAAACCTTGATAACAATATTCGTAAAAAATATTATATCAAGGTTTTGTTTAGTTTAGAACCTACTCCTAGTGCCTCTAAACTTGATCTGTAAGTATCTATAGTATACATGCGTTATTTACAATTATCAAGATATTCGACAAACAGACTATCCAACTCCTCAGTCCTACAACCACTGTAAAACCTCTACTTAACCCCAAACCAACTTAGAAAGCTTATTTCTTCTGCTCATGCTTCTGTCGGCTTTATAGTTTTTTCTGGCTGCGGATTTGCTCTTATAATACGTGTTCGGCCAAGTAGTGACAAATACATAGAGCTTTTTACGGTTATTAGTGACATACGCAGCTGTTGTTTCACTGCATGGATAGCTCATTCGTATTCTATTACCCTTGCTGCTAATCAACTGGTGTGAGCTGGAAACCGTTGAACTGACCTTGGCATTATATGCCCGTTTAGTAAATTTGTAAGTTCTCGCCTTACCGCCATCAGCATAGCCGGATAAATTAATCTTGGTACGCGTAATCTTGAAGGCCTCAACTTTTCCATTACCAACATAGTAATACCAAGTGCCGCGGAACTTCTTAGGCACTGTGGTCTTTTGAAAAACAGATGCGCTAACTTGCTCGGGTTGATTAGTTACCCAAATTGCGGAAACAGCCAACAATATCCCTGCTAAAAAAGCAAAATTCTTTGATCTTCATATTTTTCTCCTTATTACTACATATCTTCAGTATAAACCTGATCGACCTTGCCAAAACAAGAAAAATTCCATGCATTCCCACATAAAAAAGCACCAGCCTCAAAAACTAGTGCTAATTTCTTCTATATTATTACTTCTTCTCCAACTCATGCGCGAGCTCAATAATATACTTTTTCAAAGCGTCGCGCGTTTCGGGGTGGCGCAAACCATATTGTATCGAGGTTTCGAGGTAGCCTTCCTTGTTGCCGACATCGAAGCGTTGGCCCTTGTACACGTGGGCGAATACGCGTTGCGTTTGGTTCAGGGTATCGATAGCGTCGGTCAATTGAATCTCACCGCCGCGACCTGGCTTTTGCTTTTCAAGAATGTCAAAAATCTCAGGTGTAAGCAAATAACGACCGATGATGGCGAAGTCACTTGGCGCCTTATCTACGGCAGGCTTTTCGACGAACTTCTTAACGTTGTAAAGATCCTTATCCAGCATGTTGCTAGGATCAATCACACCATACTTGGATACTTCCTTGTGTGGCACCTTCATCACGGCAATTGTTGAGGCGTGCGTCTTGTCGTACTCATCGATCAGCTGCTTGGTCAGCGTTACCTTGTCGCGCATCAAGTCGTCGCCGAGCATAACGACAAAAGGTTCTTCACCGACGAAGCTGCGCGCGCGGTAGATGGCATCGCCTAAGCCGGCAGGATGTGGTTGACGCGTGTAGTACAAGTTAATCCCGAGGTTGGTGATGTCTTGCGTCAACTTCAATAACTTGGTCTTGCCAGTTGCTTCCAAGTCTTGTTCAAGTTCTGGATTTGAGTCAAAATGGTTCTCAATTGCTCGCTTGTTCTTGCCGGTTACGATCAAAATATCTTCAATCCCTGCAGCCTTTGCTTCTTCGACGATGAATTGAATTGTTGGCTTATCAACAATTGGTAGCATTTCTTTAGGCAAAGCCTTAGTCGCAGGCAAAAATCGGGTTCCGAGCCCTGCAGCAGGAATAATTGCTTTTCTTATCTTCATGATTAATCCCCCGTAATACACATTCACCTTAATAATACTAAAAATCCAGCTTTTTATTAAAGTCATATTTGCACATGTTAGGGGGATGGTTTATTTGTAGGAATATAAAAATTCTAGTCTCATATCAACAAGACTAGAATTTTTCATTAGTGCTCATTTTTATTTTCTAATCGATCAGCATTAGTTAATTCGTAAATAATTGTAAATGCAGCGCTGGATACGAAACCATATGTCTGGTGCAATGAGAGGGGTGAAAATTAATCTCCCCTACTCTATCAGATTTTAAGCAGCTTTACCAAAAAATTCAGTTACAGCTTCTTTGTTTTGAAAATCAATAACCTTAATATCATGTTCCTCTAGACCATCAGCGTATGGCTGTGATTCTTTAGAAATTCCATTGACTAAAATATTAAATGAGGAATTACGATAATTGTCATTTAAATAATCAATAGTATCACTATATATTCCAATAATTGCCTCCATAGAATTTTTAGAGAGAGTATTGTACAACTTTGTTAATCTGTTCATACCTAATTTGGGTGTGAAATTATATTCAAATGTGTATTGCTGTTTAGTTTTACCTACTGCAATATTATTAGTGGTAAAGTAAAAAATATTTTTGTCATTATTAAAATAATTTTTAGCATCATCGAAAAAGATGCCTTTAGTATTAGCGCGATTAGTTGCTCCCAGATCAGATATTCTTAAAAGCAATTGAATAAAATCAATAATTGATTGTGACAAATTATTTAGTTTAACGTTTTCTTTAATGATTCTGCCGTTTAAGAGAGTAAAATCAAAAGATTTCAGATACCAAATCAATAACTTATATCTGGTGGTATTCTTCTTAGTTAAGTCAATACCATTCATTTCCATATTCCACAGAGTATAACCTTTGTCAGTTAAGGTAAAGTTATTATTTTGATTTTCAATAATATTAAATAATATTCCATCTCCAAAATAATCAGTAAAAGTTGTAAGAACTTGAATATCATGATTATCAATTGCTTTAAATTCAACTTCATTTTTTATCCATTGTGTCCATTGGGATTGGATTTTTCCAAGTGCTTGATTAGTATTGATAGTCATAATTTTCACCTTCCTTAAAACAAAGTTGAATTAATTTCCAACTTATGTTTTTTATTATTAGTAATATTAATATAATCTAGCATTTCTTCAAGAGCATCAGAAAAGCTTTGAGGATTTTTTAGAATTTGGTTATATGGAAGCTTATAGGCTCGCATATATTGACCGTCTCGGCGGCAGTTAAATTCATCCTCGCAAAAAAGATTAACTCTATTTCCTCTAATTCTTGTTCCATCGGCATTTTTAGAGACTGTAAAATAGTTTGTGTAAGGATGAATGATTCCTTAAATTAATTTCTTAAAATATTAGAAAAAGGAGTTCCTTTCTCGTATGATTGGTTTGAACAAAAAACACATACAGAAAGAGGAACTCCTTCATGAATGATTTTACCAAAAATATTGCTCAAGCTCTATTCAATCAAGACAAAATTAATGATTTA